>JAPPHP010000366.1 GCA_028821035.1 Gammaproteobacteria bacterium
GGTCGGCCCGGCTGGCGGCCGCCGCCTTCCGGCATGGCGCCGGGGGAGGGCGGCCCCGGCACGCCCTTCGGCTGCTCGGATTGTTCCCGTTCCGACTCGCCGCCGTCGGGCAGGCCGGCGCGGCCGGTCTGCCCCGCGGTCTCGTTCCGCCGCGCGTACACGTCGGCCCGTTCGGCCAGGATCTGACCGTCCAGGACGCCGATGGCTTCGTCGAACTCCCCCTGCGCCCCGGGGCGGCCGCCGGGCGCCCCTCGCTCGTCTTCGCCTTCCTCGGTCCCGGCCTGCCGCGTGCCGCCGGCGGGCCGCCCGTCCCCGGGATCCTCGTTGCTCGACTCCCATCCGTCTTCTTCGCCAGGGAGTCCGGGGAGGCCGCCGGACCGGGGGTCCGACGGGTCCCCATTCGAGGGCAGACCGCCGGCGGGCTGCCCGCGCTCCGCCCCGGAGGGGTCACCGGCCGGACGCCCGCCGCCGGCATCCGTGGGGACGCCTTGCCCGTCTGGCTGCCCGGGCTTGGGGATGATGGCGCCATCCTGGTTCCGATCCCCGGCCTGGCCGCCCTCGGCGCCTTCCTGTCCGGGCAGCGACGGGTTCGACGGGTCCGCCGACCGCTCGGCTCCTGGCAGCGACGGATCGGAACCCTGCCGGTCCGGCGACTGCGGTGGCGTGGGGATGCTCGGATTCGAGGAGTCAGAGCTGGTCGACGAGTCGGACGACTGGCTCGGGGGACTCGGCATCGACGGTTGCGAGGGCCGCGGGATCGACGGACTCGAGGGGCTTGGCATCGACGGCTGAGACCGGCTCGACGGGCTCGGCATGGAGGGGCTCGGCATCGACGGTGAGGGCGTCGACGGAGACGGCGTCGACGGTGAAGGCCGGGACGGGGACGGCATGGATGGAGACGGCGTCGACGGCGAGGGCCGGGACGGCGACGGCATCGACGGTGACGGCATCGATGGAGACGAGGGGCTCGGCGGGCGGGGCGGCGGCGGCATGCTGACCGGCGACGAGCAGGCCGCGACGCAGAGCAGCGCCGACCAGCCGACGCACTTCCACCCGACGACCCGGGCGCGGGCGACGTGACGGGTGACATGGACCCCGGAAGTGTGCGCCATGATCAGGGTCTGTTTTCTGCGTCGGCGGCCATCATACGGAACGCCCCGGCGTGTCGCCAACGTGGGCCTGAACGGCTCCTGAACGGCACGCGTATGCCCTCAGGTCTCGTCCGCTTCCTCCGGGACGTAGACGAACCGGTACTCGACGGGCACCTCCGCGGCGGCCACCGGTTCGGCGTCGACGAACGCCGGCCGATAGCGTGCCCGGCGCACGAGTTTGCGCAGCCGGAAATCCATGAGGCCGGCCGGCTCCGATCGGACCGTGTCGAGTTCTTCCACCTTGCCGCGGTCGCTCACGGCGAGGGCGAGTTCCACGATGCCGGTCAGCGGCTCCCTGCGCACGTCGCTCGGGAGCTTCGGGTTCGGGGGGAAGGGCAGGTACAGGGGCGTCGGCGCCGCGAACGTCGCGTCGCGTCGCGCGGTGTCCTCCTCGAGGAGCTGCCACACGCGTTCATACAGCGCGAACGCGCGATCGTACTTCTCGAACAGCAGGTACCAGTCGGCGAGTTCCAGCATTCCTTCCGCGATGTCGAGGTCCGTGGAGTCGGGATTCTCCTGGTGGAGATTGATCACGGTGATAAGCGCGCGCTCCCCCGGCGCGAAGTTGTTGACGTCGACGGCCCGGTTGCGGTTGGTGTCGCGGTACGACGCCATGGCCGCGCGGTTGCGCGTGGCGCTCACGTTGCGCGGAAAGCGCTCGTCGCGGAACGTGGCGGCCACGCCACGCAACGCCCGGATCATCCTTGGGTCGCCAGGCGGAAACTGGCCCGCGGCGATGGCGACCACGCGGTCGAAGAGACGGCGGGCGGAGAACACGCGATGGTTCTCCTGGTGCCACTCGGCCAGCGTGAAGAGCCCCGGTACGAGCCTCGGGTCTTCGCGGCCGTACGCGCGCAACAACACGCTGAACGCGTAGCTGTGACGGGCGTCCGCCGCCACGCGGTCCCCCATCGTTGCGTGCACCACCGCCTCCCGGTAGACCACGTCGACCTGGTCCGGGTCGAACAGGCCGCGATTGACCCGCGCGATGTGCAGTGCGCGTTCGTAGGCGGTCAGCGCGCCGGGGCCGTCGCCCATGCCGAGCAACGCGTCGCCGAGCAGCGTCAGCGGGCGTTTGAGCGCGAGCCCGTACCGGCCCGACACGTCCTCGACCTCCTCGACGAGGACCTCGGCGGCGGTGGCGGCGTCCGCGAACTCGCCGGCGGTGAGCTGCACCTCGATGCGGCTTGCCGGATCCTCGGGTTCGAGCGCCTCCTGGATCGTCTCGTCGTTCGCCGACGCGGCCAGGGCGACACACGCTGCCAGCGTAGCGGCGCGGCAATTCATCGGGAGAGCTTGACCTCCGCCATGGCGCGAGCCTGGCTGCTCGGATGGTCCGGGGAGTGTCCTGCCCGTCGCGGGGAGAGTCAAGGCGGCGGACGGCACCGGTCCCGGGGGCTATCATCGACGCCAGCCACCGCAGGGCCGGAACCGGAAACGATGCCGGACGTCCAGTACGAAATCGATGCCACCGGACTGGTCTGTCCGGAGCCGCTCATGATCGTGCGCAATCGCGTCCGCGAGATGCGTCCCGGGGAGCGCGTCCACGTGGTCGCCACGGATCCCTCGACGACGCGCGACTTTCGGAATTTCTGCCGCTTCCTCGGGCACACGCTCGAGGAGCTGGGCGCGACGGACGACCGCCTGGAGTTCGTCATCGAGAAGGGCCGCTGACCCTTGCCTGAACGCTGCGACGCCGTGGTGATCGGAGCCGGGGTGGTGGGTCTCGCGGTCGCGCGCGAACTGGCCCTGGCCGGCAGGGAAGTGCTCGTGCTCGAGCGGCACGAACTGATCGGTTCCGAGACCAGCAGCCGGCATTCGGAAGTGATCCACGCTGGCATCTACTACCCCACGGGCTCGGTGAAGGCACAGACCTGCGTCCGCGGCAAGGTGTTGCTCTACGACTACTGCCGCAGCCACGCGGTCCCCCATGCGCGGATCGGCAAGATCATCGTGGCGACCGAGGAGCGCCATTTCGAGACGCTGCGGGGCTACCGGGCGCAGGCGCGGGAGAACGGCGTGGGCGAACTGCCGTGGCTCGACGCGCGGGAGGTGTCGGAGCTCGAGCCCGCCGTGCGCTCGCTGGGCGGGATCTATTCGGAGAGCACGGGCATCG
>JAPPHP010000116.1 GCA_028821035.1 Gammaproteobacteria bacterium
AGACGCAGCCAGGAGAATGACCTGACGGGCCGACAAGCCCCATGGGCCCAGGCGGGGGATCTTCGAATGGGGCGATGTTCTCGTTGGGGGGCAAGGCTGCCGCCGACGGCGGCTCGGTCGAAGAAAAAGGGCGATGTTCTGTCGCGGGGGATGCCGTTCGCGACGCGTGGCTGTTCCCGGCATGGGTGTTGCGTCGGCGACCGGCAGTCGGCCCGGGCACGGAGCGCTTTCGCCGGGCCGTCCACGGGCGCGATCTCCTCGAATGACAGCGCCGGTGGGCGGGCGGTGGGAAATGCGGAGCACGGACGGCCCGTGGGGTCGGTGAACCCCGCAACGGGACGCCACAGGGTTGTCCGCTTACAGAAGCTCGCCGGAACCGATCCGCGCCAACGCGTCCTCGATGGGCACCCGGACGCTCTCGGTCTCGGTCCGGCGCCGCAGTTCCACGACACCGTCCCGGAGCCCCCGGGCCCCGACCGTGACGCGCAGCGGAATGCCGATCAGGTCGGCGTCCGCGAACTTGACGCCCGGCCGCTCGTCGCGGTCGTCGAGCAATACGTCCAGGCCTGCCGCGACACCAGCATCGTGGACAGCGCTCGCGACCCGCCGCACGTCCTCGGAGCGCCCGTAGTCCAGCGCCAGGACATGCAGGTCAAACGGCGCGACCGCCGCCGGCCACACGATCCCGGCCGCGTCGTGACACTGCTCCACGATCGCCGCCACCAGCCTCGAGACGCCCATGCCGTAGCAGCCCATGATGAGGGAGACCTCTCCCCCGGAGCCGTCCTGCAGCGCGAGTTGCATCGCGTCCGAGTACTTCGTGCCGAGCTTGAAGATGTGGCCGACCTCGATGCCGCGGGTGAAGGCGAGCGTCCCTTTGCCGTCCGGCGACGGGTCGCCCGCGACGACGTTGCGCAGGTCGACCGTCTCGGCCGCCGCGTCGCGGTCCCAGTTCACCCCGGTGAGATGCACGTCGTCCTCGTTGGCGCCGCAGACGAAGTTGACGAGCGCGGCGGCGGATTCGTCCGCGTAGACGGGGAGCCGGAGGTCCACCGGCCCGATCGAGCCGACGGAACAGCCGACCGCCGCCTCGACCTCGGTGTCCGACGCAACCGTCCCCGGCGCGGCGACCGCGGCCAGGCGGCTCGCCTTCGTCTCGTTCAGCTCGTGGTCGCCGCGCAGCACAAGGGCCACGAGCGGCTCCCGCGCACCGCGCACGATGAGCGTCTTCACGCAACGCGACGCATCGAGCCCCAGGAGGTCCGAGACCTCCGCGATCGTCCGGCGTCCCGGCGTGGCGACGCGCGTGAGCGTCTGCGCGGGGCCCTGTTCGCGCCGCGGCGGCAGGGCCCGCGCCTTCTCGACGTTGGCCGCGTAGTCGCTGTCGGGGCAGTACGCGACGAGGTCCTCCCCCGACTCCGCCAACACCTGGAACTCGTGGGACTCGCTGTCGCCGATGTTGCCCGCGTCCGCCTCCACCGCCCGGTACTCGAGACCGATGCGCTCCAGGATCGCCGCGTACGCGTCGTGCATGTCCCGGTATGTCTTCTCGAACGACTCGTCCGTCAGGTGGAACGAGTAGCCGTCCTTCATCAGGAACTCGCGGGCGCGGAGCAGGCCGAAGCGCGGGCGGATCTCGTCGCGGAACTTCGTCTGGATCTGGTAGAGGTTGACGGGCATCTCGTGGTAGCTGTCGACCACCCGCCGGATGAGGTCCGTCACCACCTCCTCGTGGGTCGGGCTCATCGCGTAGTCGCGCTCGTGCCGGTCCTGCATGCGCAGCAGTTCCGGACCCATCACGTCCCAGCGGCCGCTCTCGCGCCACAGTTCCGCAGGCTGCACCACCGGCATCTGGACCTCCCGGGCCCCCCGCGCATCGAGTTCCTCCCGGATGATCGCCTCCACCCGGCGCAGCACCCGCAGCCCCAGCGGCAGCCACGTGTACAGCCCGCTCGCGAGCTGCCTTATGCACCCGGAACGCAGCAGCAGCACGTGGCTCGGGATCTCCGCCTCGGCCGGGCTCTCCCTGAGCGTGGGTATGAGGGTTTCGCTGGCGCGCATCGACTGTGTGGACCTTGGGCAAAGCGCAAAGGATAACCGCCGCGCCGCCCCGTCCTACAGCGGCGCCGGGCGCCGCTGCCGTTCACCGAACCGCGCGTGTTTTCGGCGGCCCGATTGATTATCCTTGCGCGCTTGCGTTGGAACCGCGCTGGAAGACCCCGAACGTGCCGATCTACGAATACGCGTGCCGGAGTTGCGAGCACGAGTTCGAGACCTTGCAGAAGATCAGCGAGGCCCCGCTCGTGGACTGCCCGAGCTGCGGCGCGGCGGAGCTCCGCAAGAAGGTCTCGGCCGCCCGGTTCCGCCTGAAGGGCGGGGGCTGGTACGAGACGGACTTCAAGTCGGGCGACAAGAAGAACCTCGCCGGCGAAGGCGCGGGCGACCGTTCGCGCGGAGAGGAGTCCGGCGCGGGCAAGGAGCCCTCAGCGGCAAAGGACTCGTCCGGCGCCGCCGAATCGAATGGAGACAAGGCCTCGTCCGCGCCAAGCGGCGACGCCAAAACGTCGAACGGCAGCAAAGGCACCAAGGCGTCAGACGGCGCGTCGGGTTCGTCCGACTAAGCCCGTCGGCGCGTCGCCCCCCGGCGACGCACACTTTGCAGCACGACCGTCCAGAGGAGCTTCAGACGTGGCCATGCGCACCCATCACTGCGCCGAGCTCACCGCTGCCGACGTCGGTGAGCGCGTGGAGCTCACCGGCTGGGTCCACCGCCGGCGGGACCACGGCGGCGTGATCTTCCTCGACCTGCGCGACCACACCGGGATCGTGCAGGTCGTCTACGATCCCGACGAGCCCGAGAGCTTCGCGACCGCGGACCGCGTCCGCAACGAGTACGTGCTGCGCGCCACGGGGCGCGTGCGGCCGCGGCCGGAGGGCATGGTCAATCCGGACCTCGCGACTGGCGCGATCGAGGTGCTCGGAGCGACGCTGGAAATCCTGAACGCCGCGGATACTCCACCGTTCCAGCTCGACGAATACTCCGACGCCGGCGAGGATGTCCGGCTGCGGTACCGCTACCTCGACCTGCGGCGTCCGGAGATGCAGGAGCGCCTCCGCCTGCGCGCGCGCATCGCGAGCCACGTGCGCCGGTATCTCTAAGACGCGGGCTACCTCGTGGTGTAAACCCCGACGCTGACCCGCGCGCCGCCGTTGGGCGCGCGCGACTACCTCGTGCCGAGCCGTACGCAGCCCGGGTCGTTCTTCGC
>JAPPHP010000023.1 GCA_028821035.1 Gammaproteobacteria bacterium
TCTACGGCCACTCCGAACTCGGCTGGCGCATGAACTACCGCAACGCCATCACGGAAGGCGGCCGGGCCGGCGAGCAGGCGGCCAAGGCACTCGGGTAAGCGGGGCGCTATTCCGCTTCAGCCTCCTCGGGGAACCACGACGACCACAACGGACGTTCCTCGTCGCCATCACCCCGCGCCACGAATAGCGCACTGAAGAACGTGCTCATCTCCGGGTTGCCGCCGATCTCCAGGTAGGCCTGGCGGAACTCGTCCCCGGAGACCACCGCGTTGTCCGTGAGGAAGGTCGAGACCGCCGCCGTGTCAGTACCATGCTCGCGGAGGTCGCGGGCGCCCTGAACGAACGCTTCGCTGTCCCAGTTGTCCTGGGTGGCGGCCCGGTCCGGGTTGAGTATCGCGGCGTCCGCCGCGCGCTGGATCTGCTCGTCGGAGACGGGCGTGGGAATGGCGATGGCGTAGTTGAAGGCGGCGGTGAACAGCACGCCGCGCACGTACGAGACCTTCGTGGCCCAGTCCGTCCCGGAACGGCGCTCGGCCACCTCCGGCACGGCGGCGTCGACGAGCAGCCAGTGCTCGATGAAGCTGCGCAGCATGGCGACGTCCGGAGCGATCTCCGGGACCGCCCAGTTGTTGGTCGCGTAGACCACCGCCGTGTCAAAGTTGGGCCATGCGATCCCCGAGTTCTGCCAGCCGTACATGTGGGCGCCGCCATGCTGGATGTTGTAGACCGGCTCGCCGACGTTACCGAGCATCCACGCCAGGCCCATCTGCATGCCACCCATGCTTTCCGACTGCGGCGTCAACGCCAGTTCGACCGTCTCCGCCGCGAGGATCCGCGCGCCCCCGTACTCGCCCCCGTTCAGGAACGCCAGGAAGAAGCGCACGAAGTCACCCGGCGTCGCGACGAAGCCGCCCGCCGGGAACTCGCCGAAGTAGACCGCCGGCGTGGGTATCCAGACCGATCCCATGGGCATGTAGCCGGTGGACTTGCGTTCGAAGATGTCCGGGCGGATGTGCTCGCGGTCCTGTACCGGCGGGTACTGGGAGTAGCTCATGCCGAGCGGCTCCATGAAGTGCTTCTCGACGAACTCCGAGTACGACAGGCCCTCCGGGTTGTTCTCCTCGACGATCAGGCCGAGCGTGCCCATGCCAAGGTTGGAGTACATGAACGCTTCCCCCGCCTTGGCATGCCAGCGGGGCATGCTGTCGCCGCCCATCATGGGCACCATCGGGCGGCCGTACTCCGCCTCGATCTCTTCGCGCAGCGATCTCGGCCGCTCGAACAGGCTCAGGGCCGCGTCCTGCGTAAGCCCCGGCCTGTGCGTCAGGAGATCGCGCACGGTGATGTCCCGCCCGCCGAGGGGATTGCGCACCTCGAAGGGCAGGTAGTCGTTGATCGATCCGTCGAGTTCGAGGACGCCCTCCTCGACGAGTTTCATGATCGCCATGCCCGTGTAGAGCTTGCCCATGGAGCCGGACTGGAACACCGTCTCCGGCGTCATGGGCTTCCCTTCCGCCAGGTCCGCGTAGCCGAACCCCGCCTCCCAGACGACATCGCCCCGGCGCGCGAGCGCGATGTTGAACCCCGGCGATCCGTAGTTGCGCATCAACGCGGGGATGAATGCGCGCAGGGCATGGATGAGCCGCAGGTCCTTCTCGTCTTCCGTGCGGACGACTTCGGTCAACGGGATGTCCCGCCCGGAAGGCGCCGGTTCGGTATCCGGCGCCGCGTCCGATGCCGCTCCGCCGCCATCGGGCACGCAGGCGCCGAGTGCAAGTGCCAGCGACAACCCCAGACCCAATGTGCACGGGCCCATCGTCGAGCCGATGCGGTGTCGCAAGGACGTTCTCCGGTTCATGCGTTAGCCCTCCTGATCAGCTTCACGGAAGCTTCAGTACTTCAGTTGTCCTGCCCAAGCGCCCAACCGTCGAAATACGGCGACACCGCACCGCGGCGTATGCCCGTTTCCGGGTCGACGTGGATGCCGACCCAGTAACCCCGCCAGCCGCCGGCGGTCTCGCCCGGAATCTCCTGCATCGGCTGCCCCATCGCACGTACCTGCTGGAGCAACTCGCCATCGAAGGCGCCCGCTGCCACGGTCTGGGCGGCGGCGTTCTCCATCGCGGCGCTCAGCGTGAAGTCGAGACCGCCGCTCATCGGCCGCAGTACCTGGGGGCTCTCCGCGGCGGCCTTGGGATCGAGCCCGTACTCCAGGATGTTGACGATGGCCTGGTAGGTCTGTTCGTGCACGCCCATGCCGATGCTGGACGAGACGAGCACGGGCTTGCCGTTCCTGGAAATCAGCACCGGGTTGGTCTCGATTGGCAGCCGCTTGCCCGGGCCTCCCCGGGCGATCTTGGTCTGCTGGTACTTGGCCGAGTCGGCGATCGCGACACCGTCCACGAAGATCCCCGTCGTGCCCCAGAGCGCCGTGTTGATCGTGTGCAGCAGCGCGGCGGCATTCCCCTCGGCATCCACGGCCACGACCGCGTCAGAGTGATTGCCGGACGACGGATCGGGCCGCCATTCGTAGGCCGCGACATTGAGATCGTCCCAGCCGTCGGTCTGCATGGCCTGCCAGAGCCGCTTCGCCGCCGCCTTGGAGGTGCGTTCCTCCGGCGCCGTGGCGACCCCCGGGGCATGACGCTCGAACAGCTCGGCGGGCGTCACGTGATGCGTAAGCGAGGTACCCATGATGTCCATCGTGCGGGCGATCCGGGTGAGGCGGAACAGCGCCTCGGGCGACTCGGTGTAGTGGCCGAGCCGCCCCAGGTCCGCCTGTTCGACAAGGTTCAGCGCCTCGATCATGTTCACCCCGCCCAGGTTGGGCTGGGCGGTGGCGTGCACGTCGTACCCGCGGAAGGTCGATGCGAGCGCCGCGTGCCAGGTCGGCTCGTAGCGTTCGAGATCCTCCAGGGTCATCTTGCCGCCCTCGGACCGCACCGCCTCGACGAGCTTGCGGCCCCATGGGCCGGTGTACATGTATCGCGCCCCTTGCTCCGCCACCTGCCGCAGGGTGTGGGCCAGCTTCGGCTGGGCGAAATGATCCCCGGCGGCATACCAGCTTCCGTCGTCCTTCGTGAAGACGGCTTGCGTGTCCGGTCGGCGGGAGAGCACATCCTTGCGCATTCCGATCATGCCCCCGAGCATCGGCAGCACTTCGAATCCTTCCTCGGCGAAGTAGATCGCCGGGCCGAACAGCGCAGCGAAGGGCAGCCTGCCGAAGCGCTCGTGCGCCGCCTC
>JAPPHP010000071.1:0-1701 GCA_028821035.1 Gammaproteobacteria bacterium
CTCCCGTTCCTTGGCAGGGAGTTCATGCCGACGCTGCAGGAGGGAGACATCATGTGGCGGGTCACGGGCATCCCGTCCGCGTCCCTCGACCAGTCGATCGCGGTGTCCATCGACATCGAGAACGCGCTCGGCCGTTTTCCGGAGGTCGAATCGACGGTCGCCATGATCGGGAGAGCGGAAAAAGGCGAGACCGTGGACGTCAACTACATGGAGGTCTACACGGCGCTGCGGCCCCGCGACGAATGGCAGTCGGACCACGACTACGCGAGTCTTGCGGAGGCGATGCGCGAGGAAATCGAACGCGTCGCGCCCACGACCGTGGTCGCGTTCACGCAGCCCATCCAGATGCGGGTCGAGGAACTGATCTCGGGCGTTCGCGCCACGCTCGCCGTCAAGATCTATGGGGAGGACCTCGCTGAACTCAACCGATTGAGCACGGAGATCAAGGACGTGCTCGCCGGCGTGGAGGGCGTGGCGGACCTTTCACTGGAGGCGAATCTGGGCAAGCCGCAGATTCGGATCGAAGTGCGCCGTGACCGGCTCGCCCGGTACGGCATGAATGCCGACGAGGTGCTCGAGGTGGTACGGACCGGGATCGGCAACGAGCCGGTGTCGGCCCTTCTGGACGGGGTGCGGCGCTTCGACATCACCGTGCGGCTCGAAGACGCATCGAAGGCCTCGGTCGAAGCGATCGGGCGGATCCCGCTAAGGACATCGGACGGGGCGATCGTGCCGCTCGCGGCGGTGGCCGACGTGAGCGTGGCCGAGGGGTATTCGTTCGTGCGCCGCGAACGGCTGAGCCGCCATGCGGTGATCCAGATGGACGTGCGGGGCCGGGACATCGACGGTTTCGTCAATGAGGCGGACGCGGCGATCGCGTCCGGAGTCGATCTGCCGCCGGGCTACTCGCTCGAGTGGGGTGGCGCGTTCGAGAACCAGCAACGGGCGCTCGAGCGGCTCGCCCTGATCGTGCCGCTGACGGTGTTCCTGATCTTTGTGCTCCTGTACACGGCCTTCGGGTCCGCCCGGTACGCGGCCTTGATCATCGCCAACGTGCCGTTCGCCGTGATCGGAGGGGTCGCTGCCCTGTTCGTCGGGGGGCACCATATCTCCGTACCGTCGGCGGTGGGCCTCGTGGCGGTGTTCGGCGTGGCCATGCTGAACGGCATCGTCCTCGTCAGCTTCATCAACCAGTTGCGGGATCAGGGAGCCGGTGTGCGGGAAGCGGTGCGCCGGGCCGCGGAACTGCGCCTGCGACCGGTTCTGATGACCGCCAGCGTAGCGATTCTGGGGCTCGTGCCGATGCTCGTCTCGTCAGGGGTCGGCGCCGAGACCCAAAGACCACTCGCGGGGGTGGTGGTTGGCGGACTCATGACGTCGACGTTGCTGACCCTGGTTCTGCTGCCCGTGATGTACGAATGGCTGGCGGAACGCCGTCCGCGCCGCCGGCGCCAACAGGCGGCGCCTTCCGCCTGAGCAGGCGGCCCGCCGGCGAGGGAGTTGGGGTCAGCGCTCGGCGATCGGCACGTAGTTGCGTCGGTTCTCCCCGGTGTAGAGCTGCCGGGGGCGGCCGATCTTGTAGGGGGCGCTCACCATCTCCTTCCAGTGGGCGATCCAGCCGGGTGTCCGGCCGGTGACGAAGATGACGGTGAACATCTCCACGGGGATGCCGATGGCCTTCAGGATGATGCCCGAGTAGAA
>JAPPHP010000071.1:1801-3217 GCA_028821035.1 Gammaproteobacteria bacterium
GCGTTCTGCTCGTGGTCCGCGTGCAGCAGGAAGATCCGGTCGAAGGCGCGCGCGAGGACCGGGTTCACCTCGTAGTCCCCGCCGGACGGGGCGAACATCATGTGCAGGAAGTTCTCCGCGTAGTCGAGGTCGTCGCGCGGCGGCACGAACGGCTCGCCGCGGGCGTGCCGGTAGGTCATCGCGGCGAGGTTCGGCATCTTGGCGATGAGCCGGTGCGCCGTGTCCAGCCGGTAGCCCTCGTCGTCCGCGTCGAAGGCATCGTGGTACAGCGCCGCCATGGCGGCCGTGACGGCGCACATGATCGACATGGGATGGGCGTCCCGCCGGAACCCGGTGTAGAAGTTGAGGGTCTGCTCGTCCACGGCGGCGTGGCGCTTGATGGAGTCCACGAAGGTCTGCAGTTCGCCCGGGCGCGGCAGCCGGTCGTGGAGCAGGAGGTAGCAGAGTTCGAGGTGGGTGGACTGGGCGGCGAGCTGCTCGATGGGGTAGCCACGGTGGAGCAGCACACCCTCGTCGCCGTCGATGTACGTGATCGCGGAGTCGCAAGAGGCCGTGGAAACGAAGCCGGGATCGTAGGTGAAGTACCCTCGCGCGGTGAGTGCGCCGACGTCGATGACGGCGGGGCCGACGCTCGCGGGATACACGGGGAGCTCGATCGGCGTTTCCGTGTCGATCGCGAGGCTCGCGGAGCGTTCGGCCATGCCATGCCCTCCCGGCTGGTCTGCACAGATCTCGTCCCGCGCGTCCGCCTGGCGGACGCGGCCTCCCGGAACGCGCAAACCACCCACGACCGGCGCCTTTCGGCACCCGGTCCGACGGCGGTCGGCGCCGCGGTCAGGGAGACTGGACAACCGCTGATTCTCCCGGCTGGCGTGCGCGGTTGTCAAAGGTTGTCAAACCGGCCGCCGTGCCCGGCGCCCGCGCGGGGCCCGTGTTTGTCAGCGGCCCGGGCCTCGCATACCATCGCCGCCGTACTACGGACCCGCGGGCAGATGACCTCGGAACGCCCCGTCGAAATCGCACCCACGAGCTACCTTCCCGTGACGGCGGTGGCCTCCATCACGCATCGCATCACCGGCGTCGCACTGTTCGCCGGCACGGCGTACCTCCTCTACCTGCTCGACCTGGCGCTCGCCTCCGAGGCGGGGTTCGCGCGGGCCGCGGGGCTGGTCGAAACGGCGTTGGGCAAGTTCGCCCTCTGGATCACCCTGGCGGCGCTCGCCTACCACTTCATCGCCGGAATCCGCCACCTGCTTCTGGACTTCCACGTCGGCGATTCTCTCGCCGGCGCGCGGCGCAGCGCCTGGACGACCCTGGGCCTTGCGTTCGTCGCGGCCGCGGCGACGGGCGTCTGGCTGTGGTAACGAACGTCACGAGCTTCGGGCGCAGCGGGCTGTCCGACTTCGTCCTGCAGCG
>JAPPHP010000465.1 GCA_028821035.1 Gammaproteobacteria bacterium
GGCGGCCGGATTTGAACCGGCGACCACCACACCCCCAGTGTGGTGCGCTACCAGGCTGCGCTACGCCCCGTGGAACCGGCATTCTACGCGGGCGCCCGCGAGCATGCGACCGACGTGCCTGCCCCGCGCGGACTGGTGGAGACCGGACGTGCTACGGATTGACTTAGTCATAGACTTAGTCTAGGTTGCTTGTCCATGCATCAGGCCAGCGTACACGAGACCAAGACCCATCTGTCCCGGCTGCTCAACGAGGTGTTGGCGGGCGAGGACGTGATCATCACGCGTTCGGGAAAGCCGGTCGCGCGCATCGTACCCATCGAGGAGAGCCGCCCCCTCTTCGGGGTCGACGCCGGGCGCTTCCGCGTCCCCGACGATTTCGATGCGCCGCTCGACGAAGCGACTCTGCGCGCCTTCGAGGGAGATTGAGGAGACCGGAGGACAGGTTGCGCGGGCGGAGCAGTCGCGCCATGGCCTCTTCCGCATGCGGTTTCTGATCGACACCCATTGCTGGCTCTGGCTGCAGACCGAGCCCGGACGCTTCGACGACGGTATCCTGCAGACACTCGCCCAACCCGAAACGGGGAGGTACTTCTCTGCGGCGAGCGCCTGGGAGATCGCCATCAAGCATGCGCTCGGCAAACTGCCGCTGCCCGAGCCGCCGGCGACCTACGTGCCGGAGCGCATGCGGATCAGCCGGACGCAGGGACTCGCCATCACCCATGCGCATGCCCTCGGCGTCGGCGCACTGCCGCACCATCATCGCGATCCGTTCGATCGCCTCCTCGTCGCCCAGGCCCGGATAGAAGGACTGACGCTCATCACGGCCGACCCCCTGCTCGCACCCTACGACGTCTCGGCCATCCATCCGCGAGGGAGTTGAAAATCACGGCATTCAGGACGACTGTCGTTCCTCAATACGCCTGCGCCGGCAGCCACGTCACCAGCGCTTCCCAGTTGAAGATCACCGCGAGCCCCAGGAGTTGCAGCAGGATGAACGGGACCACGCCCCGGTAGATGGTCGGGGCGTCCACCCCCGGCGGGGCGACGCCCTTCAGGTAGAAGATCGCGAAGCCGACGGGCGGCGTCAGGAAGCTGGTCTGGAGGCAGACGGCGAACAGCACCGTGAACCACACCGGATCGAAGCCGAGCAGCACCACCACCGGCGACACGAGCGGCAGGATGATGAGGGTCAGCTCGATCCAGTCGAGGAAGAAGCCGAGCAGGAAGGTCACGAAGAGGATCGTGATGACGATGCCCGTCGGCCCGAACGGCAGGTCGAGCAGCGTGCGCTCGATGAGTTCGTCGCCGCCGAGGCCGCGCAGCACCAGCGAGTACATCGTCGCGCCGATCAGGATGCCGAAAATGAATGCCGTGGTGCGCGTCGTCTCCCGGACCACCTCGGTGAGCACGCGGCGGTCGAGCGCCCTGTTGGCCAAGGCGAGCAACAGGGCGCCGGCCGCGCCGACGCCCGCGGCTTCGGTCGGGGTCGCCAGGCCGAAGAAGATGCTGCCGAGCACCATCAGGATGAGGCCGGCGGGCGGCAGGATGGCCAGGGCAAGGTCCCCCAGGGCGGCCAGGTTCAGCGGCTCCTCCGTCGAGGCCTTGGGCGCCCCCTCCGGCCGCACCACGCCGTAGCCGAACAGGTAGAGCACGTAGAGGCCGGAGAGCAACAGGCCCGGAAAGAGCGCGCCCAGGAAGAGGTCGCCGACGGGCATGGCCATCCGGTCCGCCATCAGCACCAGCATGATGCTCGGCGGAATGAGGATGCCGAGCGTGCCGACCGCGCACACCGTGCCCGCCGCGAGGGAGCGGTCGTATCCCTCCCGCAGCATGATCGGCAGCCCCAGTAGCGCGAGCAGGACGACCGAGGCGCCGATGATGCCCGTGGTGGCCGCCAGCAGGACGCCGATCAGCGTGATCGTCACCGCCAGCCCGCCCCCGGCGCGTCCGAACAGCCGGGCGAAGCTCTTCATCAGCCGATTGGCGATCCCGGACCGGTCGAGCATGAGGCCCATGAAGACGAACATGGGCAACGCGACCATCACCCAGTTCTCCATGACGTTCCAGATGCGCTCGACGCCGATCGACGCGTAGGCCCAGTCCACGCCGATGGCGATGCCGAAGTCCACCTCGAACACGATGGCGAGCGCGGTGAAGAGGATCGCGAGGCCCGCCAGGATCCAGGCGATCGGGAAGCCCGTGAAGACGAGGCCGATGAAGGCCACGAACATGACGAGGGCGAGGATTTCGTTGGCCGGCATGGGGATCCGTTTCCGGGCGGCGCGGAGCGCCTAGCGTCCGCCGCCGAGGAAGAGGAACTTCCAGAGCCGCGTCAGCCGCGAGAGCGCGGCGAGGCCGAGCAGCCCGAACCCGGCGACGAGGACCGCCTTGATCGCCCAGCGGTAGGGCAGCCCTCCCGGCGAGCTCGAGATCTCCCCGGTGGCGAAGCTGTCCGCGACGAACCGCACGCCGTAGATCAGCATCAGCGCGACGAAGGGCAGGACACCGATCACCAGTCCGTAGAGGTCGATCCAGGCGCGCGTCACCGGGGCGAACCGTTCATGCAGGACGTCGACGCGCACGTGTGCGTCCGACTGCAACGCGTACCCAAGCCCGAGCATGAAGCCGACCGAGTAGAGGTGCCACTGGATCTCCTCGAACTCGATCCGCCCCTGGGCGAGGGCATAGCGCAGGACGACGTTGACGACGATCACCGCCAGCAGGACGATCCACACCCACGACACCGCGTTCCCGATCGCCACCAGGACCGGGTCGACGACGCGCGAGAACGGCGTCTCGGGAAGTTCGAGCGTGGCCAATCAGAAGTCCCGCGGCAGGTAGGCGAAGCGCTTCCACAACGCGTACTCGTCGCGGAACGCCTGCTGTGATGCGTGGATGACGCGGAAGTCCTCGTCCCGCTCCGCCTCCTCCGCCATCACCCGGGCCGTTACCCGCTCGAGTTCGCGCAGAATCGGCAGGGGCAGCCGCACCGCGGTCACGCCCTTGTCGGGAAAACCGGCGAGCACCGCGCCCTGCACGGCTTCGGCCTTGGCGAGGTTGCGGGTAACGCCGGCGGTGCACGCCGTCTCGATGACGCCGCGTTCCGAGTCGGAGAGGCCGGCCCACACGTCGGCGTTCACGACGAGGTGAGTCGACGTCGCCGGCTGGTGCCAGCCCGGGTAGTAGTTCAGCTTGGCGACGCGGTCGAAACCCA
>JAPPHP010000350.1 GCA_028821035.1 Gammaproteobacteria bacterium
TCCCAGGGGATTGCGCGGCAGCATGCCCTTGACCGCCTTCTCGATGACCCGCTCCGGATGCTTCTCGATCATGCTCTCGAAACGCGTCGCCTTGATGCCGCCGGGATAGCCGGTATGGCGGTAGTACGTCTTGGCGGTGGCCTTGTTCCCCGTGACGCGTACCTTCTCCGCGTTGACCACCACGATGTAGTCGCCGGTGTCCACGTGCGGCGTGTAGGCGGCCTTGTGCTTGCCCCGCAGCCGGCGCGCGATCTCGGTCGCCAGGCGGCCGAGGATCTGGCTTTCGGCGTCGATGACAAACCACGCGCGCTCGACATCCTGAGGACGCGTGCTGACGGTCTTCATGCGGAGGATCCGGCGTAAGAAGCGCGCGGATTCTATCGAACGAGCGCGCGGACGATCAAGGTTTGTGGGAGCGCCCGAGGTACTCGAGCGACTGCATCTCGCGCAGGCGGCTGGCGGTCCGGTCGAACTCCACCCGCAGGCGCTCGCCCTGGTAGAGATCCCCGATGGCGCCTTGCGCGGACAGCACCAGCTTGACGTTGCGGTCGTACAGTTCGTCTATCAGTCCGATGAAGCGGCGTGCCGCGTCCTCCCGGGCCCGATCGAACACGGGGACCGCGCTCAGGACGACCGCGTGGAACTCGCGTGACAGCTCGACGTAGTCGTTCTGGCTGCGCGGCCCCTCGCAGAGGTCGGAGAAGTCGAACCAGGCCACGTCGTCGGTGCACCGCAGCGTGCGTATCTCGCGTCCGTTTACCTCCAGCCGCTCCGCTTCCCTCGGAGGCTGCGGCGCGAGGGCCGCGAAGCATTCGGCAAGCCGCGCTTCCGCCGCCTCGGACAGCGGCCACTGATAGGTGTCGGCGTCCGACAGCACGCGTAGCCGGTGATCGGTGGCGCCATCGAGATGCAGCACGCGCATGCGCGTCTCGATGCGCTCGATGGCCGGCAGGAAGCGGCGCCGTTGTAGCCCGTTCTCGTAGAGGCGCCGCGGCTCGACGTTGGACGTGCAGACCAGGGTGACGCCGCGGTCGAGCAGCGCGCCGACCAGTTCCCCCAGGATCATCGCGTCGCCGATGTCGGAGACGAAGAACTCGTCGAAGCACA
Source organism: Gammaproteobacteria bacterium (assembly GCA_028821035.1). GTDB lineage: Bacteria > Pseudomonadota > Gammaproteobacteria > Pseudomonadales > Azotimanducaceae > VXNE01. The sequence goes on from JAPPHP010000350.1 coordinate 1,108, forward strand.
GCACGGCCGCCTCGTCGGCCATGCCGTCGGCGACGCGCTGCAGGGGATTCGCAACGCCGCTCATGCGGCGCAGGTCGTCGTGCACCCGCAGCATGAATCGGTGGAAGTGGAGACGAAGCTTTGCCTCGAGGGGCAGGCACTCGTGGAAGAGGTCCATCAGGTAGGTCTTGCCCCGCCCCACGCCGCCCCACAGGTAGAGCCCGCCGAGCTGTGGCGCGCGGCGGCGCAACAGGGCCGAGAGACCGCTCCGCGATCCGGCGGAAGCGGCTCCGGAGATCCCGAGCGCGCCGGCGACGCGCCGCACCAGGCCGGGGCCCGTTCCGTGCATCCGGGCGAGACGCCTGTGGAGCGCGTCGAGTTCGCGCAGGGCCGCGGCCTGCGCGGGGTCGGGGCGGAAGTCGCGCACCGCGAGGTTCCGCTCGTGTGCGGCGGTGGGAGTCGTCATGGGCGCCGGTGCCGCGATCGATGCTCAGGTGTCCTCGAGGCGTGCGAGGGCGGACAGGGCGTGCGCCTCGAGACCCTCCGTGCCCGCAATGGCGGCTGCGGTGCGTGCCAGCGGCGCCGCGCCGGCGGCCGAGACGCCGATCACCGAGCTGCGCTTGCGAAAGTCGTTCACGCCCAGGGGCGATGCGTAGCGCGCCGTGCCGAAGGTAGGCAGGACGTGGCTCGGACCGGCGCTGTAGTCGCCGAGCGCTTCGGCCGCGTGCCCGCCCAGGAAGATCGCGCCGGCATGCCGCACCCGGGGGAGCAGGGCGTCCGGGTCCGCCACGGCGAGTTGCAGGTGCTCCGGGGCCAGGCGGTTGGCGATTTCGACGGCTTCGTCGAGGTCGCGCGTTCGGATCAGCGCGCCGCGGGCGTCGAGCGACGCGGCGATGACCGAGCGCCGGGACATTTCGGGCAGCAGCGCCTCCATCTGACGGGTCACCGCGTCGAGGTGCTCCGCGTCCGGCGACAGCAGGATCGCCTGCGCCGCGGCGTCGTGTTCCGCCTGCGAGAAAAGATCGAGTGCGGTCCAGCGCACCGGTACGCTGCCGTCCGCGACGATGACGACCTCGCTGGGCCCGGCGATGCTGTCGATACCGACCGGTCCGAACACCTGCCGCTTCGCCTCGGCGACATAGGCGCCGCCGGGTCCCACGATCTTGTCCACGCGCGGGATCGTGGCCGTGCCGTAGGCCAGGGCCGCGATCGCCTGGGCGCCACCGATCGTGAACACGAGGTCGGCGCCGCCGACGTGCAAGGCCGCCAGGACGTGTTCGCTGTGTTGGCCGCCGGGCGCGGGGACGACCACGATGCGCTGCCCGACCCCGGCAACGCGCGCCGGGACGAGGGTCATCAGCGCGGTGGACGGGTACGCCGCCTGGCCTCCAGGGACGTAGACCCCCACCCGGTCGAGGGGTACGACGCGCTGGCCGAGCCGGTTGCCGAGACCGTCCTCGTAGTCGAAGGACGCGGCGTCCCCGAGCTGCCGCTCGTGGAAGTCGCGAATGCGCGCCGCGGCATCCCCGAGGGCCTCGCGGTCGGCCGCGGGAAGGCCGGCGTGGGCCTCGGCGAGCCGTGCGGCGTCGAGCCTCAGCGCTCCCGGGCTGTCCGCGTCGAGACCGTCGAAGCGTCGCGTGTACTCCAGCACCGCGGCGTCGCCCCGCTCCCGCACGGCGCGCAGTATTTCCGAAACCGCGCGCTCGACCGCCTCGTTGCCCTCGTTGCCCTCGTTGCCAGAGGCGTCCCAGTAGGCGAGCCGGGCGAGGGCGGCGTCGAAGTCCGCCGCGCCGGTATCGAGGCGGGCCATGTCGATCACGGCGCGGATCGGTCTCCCGAGATGCGGCGCACGTCGGCGCCGAGCGCGCCGAGCTTCCGCTCGATACCCTCATAGCCGCGGTCGATGTGGTAGATGCGGTCGATCAGGGTATCGCCGCGGGCGACCAGCGCGCCGACCACCAGCCCGAAGGAGGCCCGGAGGTCGGTCGCCATCACGGGTGCGCCCCGCAACCGCGTCACGCCGCGTACGACGGCGGCCCGCCGGCCCTCCAGGCGCACGTCGGCGCCGAGCCGCGACAGCTCGTTCAGGTGCATGAAGCGGTTCTCGAAGATGGTCTCGACCAC
>JAPPHP010000429.1 GCA_028821035.1 Gammaproteobacteria bacterium
CGTGGGGATCTACGCCTACCGGGTGCGCGCCCTCCGCCGCTTCGTCGCCTTGCCGCGGGGGACGTTCGAGACCACGGAGTCCCTGGAACAGTTGCGTTTCCTGGAGAACGACATCGACATCGTGGTGGCGGACGCGGTCGCCCCGGTCCCCGGCGGGGTCGATACGCCGGCGGACCTCGAGCGGGTCAGGGCGGTCCTGTGATGCTCGCCCTGACCCGGCCGATCAGCGTGGCGCCATCCGGATTCCGGCGTCGATGCGAATCGTCTCGCCGTTGAGATACGGGTTCTCGACGATCTGCCGCACGAGCAGGGCGTACTCCGAGGCGTCGCCCAGCCGCTTGGGGAACTGGGTCATCTCGATCAGCGGGTCGCGCACGGCCGGCGGGGCCCCGATCATCATCGGGGTCTCGAAGATCCCGGGCGCGATCGTGCAGACCCGGATCCCGGAGCGTGACAGGTCGCGCGCGATCGGCAGCGTCATTCCCACGACGCCGCCCTTGGACGCGCTGTACGCGGCCTGGCCGATCTGACCGTCGAAGGCGGCCACCGACGCGGTGTTGACGATGACCCCGCGCTCCTCGTCCCCGTTCTTCTGCATCGCGGCGGCGCAGCAGCGCAGGGTGTTGAACGTCCCGATGAGGTTGACCTGGATGACCATGCTGAACGCCGCCAGCGGGAGCGGCCCGTCGCGCCCGACGGTACGTGCCGCCGCGGCGATGCCCGCGCAGTTCACGTTGATGTGGATGTTGCCGAACCGCTCGACGACCGCATCGATCGCGGCCTCGACGGAGGCTTCGTCGGTTACGTCCGCCACGGTCGGACTGGCGGAGGGGCCGAGTTCTTCGGCCGCCTGGTGCACGAGCGCCTCGTTGCGGTCGAGCAGTACCGCCTGGCCGCCGTTCGCGATGACCATCTCCGCGGTCGCGCGCCCGAGACCCGAAGCGCCTCCCGTAACCACCGCCACCTTGTCCCTGATGTCCATGCTCGCCCTCTCCGCAACCTGACCGTGGCGCGCGATTCTACGCGTCTCTGCGCGTCCGGGGCGCCGCCGCGTGGCTGGAGTCCCCCGCACGCGGATAAGATGTCCGCGTGACCTATGCCCCACCGCAGCACGTCGCGTCCGCCGGGACCACTCCGGCAGGGCTGCGCGAGTTGCTGCACGTCCACGGGTTCCTGTCCCGCGCGGAGGCCGACGACCTGTTCCGGCATTGCCTCGCGGACCTCGACTGGCGGCAGGAGCGCGTCAGGCTGTTCGGCCGCGAAGTGGACGCTCCGCGCCTCTCCGCCTGCCATGGCCAGCCCGGGCTTGCCTACCGCTACAGCGGCGTGACGCGCCGCTGTGCGCCCTGGACGGCCCCGCTTCGGGAGGCCGTGGCGACCATCGGCCGGCGACTTGGCGCGTCCTTCAACTTCGTGCTGGCCAACCGCTACCGGGACGGCGCCGATGCGGTCGGCTGGCACGCGGACGACGAACGCGGCATGGCGCCCGTCATCGCGTCCGTGAGTCTCGGCGCGGAGCGAGCGTTCCGCGTGCGGCCCAGGGAGGGCGGCCGATCCACGGCGCTGGGCCTGGCACACGGCGACCTCGTCCTCATGTGGGGCCGATGCCAGCGCGACTTCAGGCATGCCGTGCCGCGTACCCGCGCCCGGGTTGGCGTACGCGTCAACCTCACGCTCCGGCGGATCGGGCCGCCTGGCGTCCGCACCCGGGCCAGCTTCACTTGAGCCGCATCCGCCGCTCGGTCTCGCTCCGCCTGGCGAACAGCCTCCGCGTGGAGAGCGTGGCCGAGGAGTACGTGGAGGCGCGGGACGCCTCGGACCTGTGCGCAGTCCTGGACCGCGCGCGACGCGACTCGGTTGCGGTGACCCTCCTGGGAGGAGGCACGAACGTAGTCCCGCTGCGCCGCATCGAGGGGCGGGTCGTGCGCCTTGCGAGCCGCGGCATCTCTTTCCGGCGCGGTCGCGGGGGTGTCCGGGTGACCGCGGCGGCCGGGGAGTCCTGGCACCGCCTGGTGCGTGAGTGCCTCGGCCGGGGCTTGGCGGGACTCGAGAACCTGGCGCTGATTCCGGGGACGGTCGGCGCGGCGCCGATCCAGAACATCGGCGCGTACGGCAGGGAGCTCGCCCGATGGGTGTCCGGCGTCTCCGTCGTCGACACCGGTTCCCTCGAGCGGAGCGTGCTGGACCCGAGAGCCTGCGCCTTTCGCTACCGGGACAGCGTCTTCAAGTCGGACGAGCCCGGCCGCTACGTGGTGACGGCCGTCACGCTCGACCTCGGGGACGACCCGCCGGACGCCGGCTACGCGGAACTCGCGAGGGAGCTCCGCCGGCTGGGGCGCGAGCCCTCCCCGGTATGGGTGGCCGAGGCGGTCATCCGCCTGCGCCGGCGCAAGCTGCCCGACCCGCGAACCGTGGGCAACGCCGGCAGCTTCTTCAAGAACCCGACGCTGACCCCGGCCGCATTCGACCGCCTGCGCGGTCGGGTGGATATCGCCGGGTTTCCGGACGGCGAGCGCGTACGGGTCCCGGCCGCCAGACTGATCGACGTCTGCGGGTGGAAGGGCTACCGGGACGGGGACGCCGGCGTCTGGTCACGGCACGCGCTGGTGCTCGTCAACCATGGCAGGGCAGGCGGGCGCGAGATCCTCGATCTCGCGCACCGCATACGCGACGACGTCGCGCGGCGGTTCGACATCGAACTGGACCTCGAGCCTGCTGTGCTGGGGCGGGAGTAACCCCGCCCTATCGTCCGGTCAGCCGCTCTCCTCGCTCTCGGCGGCGGCCCTGCGCCGGATCTCCCTGGGGTCGTTGGACGCCCTTCCGGGGCCCACGTCCGTCCTTCGGGGGGAGGGCTGCAAGGGCGAAACCCCGTCGGTCGCTTCGGCGGAAGCCGGGGACGAGGGGGGCGCATCCGGAGCGGTCTGCTCGGGCGCCGGGGTAGCCTCGACGCGGTCCTCGGCCGGTGTTTCCACGGCCGGCGGTGGTGCGTCCACTCTCCGCGTCGTCGGCGCCGCCGTCTCGACGGCTGCCTCGGCCGCAGGGCGTTGCCGCGGGTCGTTGCTGGCGCGGCCCTGCGGGCCGGATCCCCCGGTCGTCTCGGCCGTGGCGGCCTCATCCGCCGGGGCCGTGACAGCCTCATCCGACGGGGTCGTGACAGCCTCGTCCGCCTCGGCGGCCAGCATCGCGGCGGCGATGGAATCGGGTTC
>JAPPHP010000266.1 GCA_028821035.1 Gammaproteobacteria bacterium
CTTGATGGTGTCGAGCTTCCGGAAGGCCCGGTCGACGCCGTCGGCGGTGGCGAGTACGGAATAAACCTCCGCGGCCGGGACGCCGTCCGCCATGAGCGCGAACTCGAGGTTCGCCAGCGGCGTTCGGCGCATGCCGCGCCGTCCCGGGAAACGGTCCAGGTCGAAGAAGTCCTGGATGGTGCGGGGGACCTCGCCCGTCGTCCGTTCATGGTTGTAGGCGACGACGGTGGAGAAGAACAGCATCCCGATCCCGCACTCGCCGATCAGGCCGGGATAGAAGTCGTCCTCCGGAGCCGAACCGTCCGCCCCCGGGGCGAGCGAGGAGGCGTCGAGCGTCTCGAAGAGCCCCTCGTCGCAGCCCCGGACCAGGTCGGGAGACTGGATGTCCACGATGTCCCAATAGACGTTGCCCGCTTCCACCTGCGAGCGGACCTGCGACAGGCCGCCGTTGTAGTCATCGAGAGTGACCTCGATGCCGGTGTGCGCCGTAAACGGCTTGAGATAGGCCTCCTTGCACGCATCGGCGTACGAACCGCCGTACGAGACCATCGTCACGGACTCGGCCGCCGAATGGGCCGGCCCGAGCGCGACCAGCACGGCCAGCAACGCGCCGGTTGTCCGATGGACCGAAGTGGTGCGCATGCTTGATCTCCCTGCTTCCCGGTCGGCAATCAAGCACGACAACTCAGGCATTTTCCACGCTCGCAACGAAGCGGGCGAGCCCCTCCTCGAGCATCGTGCGCGGACAGCCGAAGTTGAACCGCTGGAACCCCGGCCCGCCGAAACGCGCCCCGTCGGAGAACCCGAGGCCGTGGCGCTCGAAGTGTCCGGCGGGATCCTCCAGGTCGAGTTCCCGCACGTCCAGCCAACCGAGGTACGTCCCCTCGACGTGCGTCATCTCGACCCCGGAGAGACCGGCCACGGTTTCCTGCAGGCGGTCCCGGTTCGCCCGCAGGTAGCCGTTGAGCCTCGGGAGCCAGTCCGTACGTTCGCTGTAGGCCCACTGGGCGGACACGTAGGCGAGCGGCGACAGGGGGCCGATCAGCCCCGCTCTTGCGCGCAGGAAGGCGCGTCGCAGTTCGGCGTCCGGGATGACCGCCACGCCCACGCCCAGGCCCGGGATGTTGTAGCTCTTGTTGGGCCCGAAGAGGGTGATCGTCTTGAGCTCGGGAGCCAGGCTTGCGACGCAGGTGTGCGACACGTCCGGGTCGAGGAGCAGGTCGCAGTGGATCTCGTCGCTCACGAGCGTCAGGCCGTGCCGGAGACAGAACTCCACCAGCGTCTCGAGTTCGGCGCGCCCGTACACGCGGCCTGTGGGGTTCTGGGGGTTGCAGAGGAGAAATCCGCCGGTGTCCGGTCGTACCGCGGCCTCGAAGCGGTCCATGTCCATGACCCAGCGCTCTCCGCCCGGGCCGCCGGCGCGGACGAGGTCGACGACGATGCCCGCCTTGTCCGCGTGCCCCGGCACCGCGAGGAAGGGGAAGTACACGGGAGCCGGTATCAGGAGGCTCCCGCCGCTCACGGCCCGGCCTGCCAGGTTCAGTCCAGGGACGACGCCGGGGAGCCAGACGAGCCAGTCCTCCACGACCTTCCAGCCAAACCGCCGTTCGAGCCAGTCGATGAACGCCGCCTCGAGTTCGGGCGGCGTCATCGTATAGCCGAGCACGCCGTGATCCAGGCGCTCGGCCACCGCCGCGAGGAGCCCGGGCGGGGCCCGGAAGTCCATGTCCGCCACCCAGAAAGGCAGGACGTCGGGGCCGTAGTACGTCCACTTGGCGCTCGACGTACCGCTGCGGTCGACGAGCGTGTCGAAGTCGTAGGCGGACATCGACGGGCGCCGGTCAGTCGGCCTTCTTGTCCGTACCGGCAACCGCCCGATCCTTCGGCGCGCTGTCGTAGGCGCCGCGGAAGTCGCGGAACGGGCCGTCGCGCCACTCGAGCGCGGCCTTGAGTCCATCCTCGCGCACCCTTCGGCCCCACTCCTTCGCCGCGGCCCGCTGCGCGCTGAGCGCCTGGATCTCGGTCCCGGAGTGCAGCGCCGTGCGGATGCCCATGGTCTCGTACTGCCGGTTCACGGCGCGCTTCGTGTACATGAGCATCTCGTTGTCGATGTACCCGAGGCGACGCGCGAAACGCTCCGTGAACTCGCCGAGTTCCTCCTTCGGCACCGCGTAGTTGGCCCAGCCGAGCCGCGCCATCTCCTCGCCCGACACGGAGTCCCCCATGAAGGCGAACTCCCTTGCCTTCGCCGGCGGCAGGTGCCAGGGCGTCCAGAGCATGTCCATGGTGGTCATCGCCCGCACCGGCGGATAGCCGATCTGGGCGTCCTCGGCGACGATGCGGAAGTCGCAGGTCGTGGCGAGTTCGGTGCCCCCGGCCAGGCAATGGCCCTGGATCTGCGCGACCACGGGTTTCGCGAGTTCCCAGACGATCCAGTTCGTCATCACCACGTGCCGCGACCACTGCGTGGCGCCCGGGTGCGTGCTCCCCGTATCCGGCAGCTTCGAGCGGTGGCTGACGAAATCGTCGTCCCCGGCCGCCCGGGACGGGGAGAGATCGTAGCCCGCCGAGAACGAACGTCCGGCGGCGCGCAGGACGATCACGCCGATCGCGTCGTCGTGCTCCGCCTCCCGCATGGCGTCCATCACCTCGCCGCGGAGGTTGTTGTTCAACGCGTTCAGCTTCTCCGGGCGGTTCAGCGTGATGAAAGCGAGACGGTCGTCGGTCTCGTAGAGGATGTCGCGGTAGTCCATCGCTGCTCCAGGTTCGTTGTACACGCGGGACGTGCAGGAGCATGCCACATCCGTGGCTTCCGTCGGCGGCGCGGGGGGCCGCGTGGCGTTGGGCCGGGACCGGCGCTCAGCAGCGGGTCGCGGTCAGTGATAGACCCCGCTGTCGTTGCGGATGACGACGCTGGGCGAGTCCTCGGTGATGTGGGTGTCGCGGTCCGCGTTCACCCGGGCGAACGCGTCGTCCACGGCGTCGGCCACGCACGCGGGACACATGCCCTCCGCAAGGAGGTCCTCGACGACCATCCCGAGCAGGTCATAGACGGAGATCGTTTCTTCGTGCTCTTCGTTGAAGCGCCAGATGGCGTCTTCCACCGCCCGCGCCACGGTCTCTGCGCGGGTCGCGTCCCGCATCGCGCGCTGCTCGTCTTCGGTCATGGG
>JAPPHP010000091.1 GCA_028821035.1 Gammaproteobacteria bacterium
TGAACTACGTGCTCCCAGCCGGCATGTACGTCTCGGAAATCCCGATGCGCCTGCCGCCCGGCGCGAGCTTCGGCCACTCGGTGCCCGCCGGGGGCGACCCCGCGCTGTACAAGGTCGTGTTCACCGAAGCGGTGTTCGACGGGGGCGGGTGGCCCGAAAGCGAAGGCGTCGTCGCGCACGCGGTGAACAAGATTCCCCTGCTTGAAGTGCACCTCGATCTGCGTGCGGACGCCGTCACCGACAGCTTTCCTCCGCCGGAGACGCCTTACTACGGTTTCCGGCAAGTACCCGTCTTCTAGCGTCCCGTCGCCATGCCCGCCCAAACCGTGACGACCGTTCTCCCGACTATCCCTGTCGAGGGACCGCTGCCCGCAGACCTTGCCGGCTCCCGAATGCACGCCGAGTCGTGAACGCATGAAGCTGATCCGAATCTTCGTCGAGCACCGCCTGGCCGCCAACCTGGGCATGGTGCTCATGATCCTCGGCGGCGTGTGGGCGATCGCACAGCTCACCGTCCGCCTCAATCCCGTGCAGAACCTGCCATGGGTCTACACCGACATCGTCTGGCGCGGCGCGAGCGCCGAGGATGTCGAGAAGCTCGTCACCGCACCGCTCGAGCAGCAGCTCAAGAACGTCCCGGACGTGAAGACCGTGCGCAGCGTGACCCGGGACGCCGCGACCCAGGTACGGGTGGAGCTCGAGCCGGACGCCGACATCCAGGAGGCGCTGGACCGCGTCAAGCAGCGCATCGCGCAACTCCGAAGTCTGCCGAGCGAAATCGAGCCCCCGGTCATCTATTCCCTGCGCCAGCGGGACCTCGTGGCTGCCGTGCTCGTCACCGGCAGCGGGAGTGTCGAGGAGCTGATCGCCCTGGCACGGGACATGGAGAACGACCTGCTGACGAGCGGGGTCGACCACGTCGAGTTCACCGGGCTGCCCGTCCAGGAAATCGCCATCCAGGTGGACACCCGCACGCTGTTCGAACTCGGCATCACCTTCGAGGAGCTCGGGGCCCGCCTCTCAATGCTGTCCATGGACGCGCCCGCCGGCACCGCCGGCCGCGGGCAGCTTGCCCGGCAGTTGCGCAGCCTGGACCAGCGCCGGGCTTCCGCGGAGTTCGAGGACCTGCCGATCGCGACCGCCGACGGCAGTCTCGTGCGCCTCGGGGACATCGCCCGTGTCGAGCGGCGACCGCTGGTCGACCACCCGCAACTCTCGGTCGGCGGCGCACCGGCGATCGCCCTGTTCGTCCGGCGCGACCTCGAGACGGACTCGCTCACGGCGGCGCGCTCGCTCAACGCCTATCTCGACGCGCTCCGCCCGACGTTGCCCGAGGGCGTGAACGTGACGCTGTTCCTCGAGGCATGGCAGTTCATTCGCGACGAGTTGCGCCTGATCCTCTGGAACGGCGTCACCGGGCTCGTGCTGGTCATCGCCGCGCTGATGGTGTTCCTGCGGCTGTTGCCCGCGTTCTGGGTGACCGTCGGGATACCCGTGACGTTCATGGCGGCGCTCCTCGGCTTCTACTACCTGGGCGGCACGATCAACGGCATCAGCCTGATCGGCCTGGTGATGGCCCTCGGTATCGTCGTGGACGACGCCATCGTCGTGGGAGAGGAAGCCCTCACCCAGTTCGATGCCGGCAAGTCTCCGGCGGATGCCGCGACCGCCGGCGCGACCCGCATGTTCGCCCCCGTGATCGCCTCGTCCCTGACGACGCTCTGCGCGTTCAGCGTGCTGCTGACCGCGGACGAGGCACCGATCACCGAGATCGCGATCATCATGCTGGTCGTCATCGCCGCTTCGTTGGTGGAGTGTTTCCTGATCCTGCCCGGACACCTTCGCCACGCCTTCGAGCGTGTCCAGCACCGGGCTCCCAGCCGCGCGCGTCAACGGTTCGATGCAGCCTTCGCGCACTTCCGCGAGCATCGCTTCCGACCGCTCGTGCGCCTCGCGATGGGCCACCGGGGCACGGTCGTCTCGGCGGCTTTCGGGGTCTTCGTCGTGATGCTGCTCGCCTGGACGACCGGTTGGATAAAGACGCAGATGGGCCTCAGCCTCGACTTCGAGCAGATCCGGGCCGACGTCCGTTTCGTGCCGGGCGTGGCGGACCGCGACAAGGAAGCCTTCCTCGCCCACCTCGAGGACGCGCTCACGGCGACGGACGACGCGCATGGCGGCGGCAACCTCGTAGCCCACATCGTCGTCGCCAACCACGCCATGCTCGACGGCGAGTCGAAGGCCGGCCCCCAGTTCGCCTCCGTGCAGGTCGAGATGACGTCCCCGGAACGGCGGGAACTCTCGGCCGACGCGTTCGCCACCGCCTGGCGCGAGAACGTACGGCGCTCTCCGTCCGTGGATGCGCTCGGCATCGCGCGCGAGCGGAGCTGGTTCTCGGACTTCTCCATCCTCATCAAGGGGACGGACGTCGAGACCCTGAAACAGGCCGGCGACGAAGCCATTCGCGAACTCGTGACCCTCGACGGGGTCTCGAACCTCCGCGACGACCTGCCCTACGGCAAGGACCAGTGGCTGCTGAGCCTCAACACCGCCGGGCGGGCGCTGGGGCTCTCCACCGGCGAACTCGGCCGTCAGTTGCGGGCCGCGTACGACGGGCGGCGCATCCAGATCTTCCAGGACGGCGACACCGAGCTCGAAGTGCGCCTGCTGCTCCCCGAGGAGGAGCGAACGGACCTGCGGCGCATCCAGCAGTTCCCCATCAAGGCGCCGGGAGGCGAGATGCTGCCGCTCGCGGCCGTGGCCGACCTCTCGGTACGGCGCGGCATCGACGCCATCCACCACCACGACATGGAGCGCACGCTGCACGTGCGCGGCGACGTGGACCTGGGGAAGATCACCGGACGCGAGGTCGTCGCCTACTTCGACGCCAACATCCGCGACCGGCTCATCGAACGCTACGGCGTCAGCACCGGTCTCGACGAGATCAGCCTCGCGGAGCAGGAGGCCATGAGCGACGGCATGGTGCAGTTCCTGCTGGCGCTCGCCTTGATCTACGTGGTGCTCGCGTGGGTTTTCGCATCCTGGACGTGGCCGCTCGCCATCATGTCCGCCATTCCCCTCGGGCTCACGGGCGCACTCCTCGGACACGCCGTGATGGGGCTGCACATCAACCCCATGTCGCTGCTCGGCCTCTTCACGCTGACCGG
>JAPPHP010000463.1 GCA_028821035.1 Gammaproteobacteria bacterium
GGAGGATCTCGTTCACCTGCCGCTCGTTCGTCAGGGCATCGAACAGGATCAGCCCCTCGCCGGTATCGAGTACGAACGTCCCCCACGCGTACATGCCGATGTAGTAGAGATTGTCGAAGGCGGGGAAGGGTTCGATGCCCGGGGCATCCGGGTCCAGGAAGCCCGGAACCGTCCGGATGGCCTCGGGAATGGTGTTCTCGGCCGGGCCGCACAGGAGCCCGTCGGAGAGGAACCGGAAGTCGCTGCCGGCGATGTCGCGGGCCTGCTGGACGTGGAAGGCGACGGCCGGCAGCGTTTCGAGCGCCGCGGGATCGCCGTCCTCGGCCGTCGCCACCCCGGGAAGACAAAGCACCGTCAGAAACAGCGCGTAGTGACAGAGACGTGGCACTGGAACGGGAACCCACCTCATTCGATATGCGCGTCGAACCACTCCCGTATCGCGTTCATGCGGTAGCGGCGCAGGGGCGGCGGGCCGATCAGTTCCAGGCCGTGCGAGCAGTTGGCGAGCCGCAGCAGTTCGACTTCGCAACCCGCCGCCTCCAGCGCCGTGTAGAACTGCTCGGCCTGCTCCATGGGACAGCGCAGGTCGTTCTCGCCCTGGATGAGCAGCGTCGGCGTGCGGCACTTGTGGGCGTGGGCCAGGGGTGACAGTTCCCAGTAGCGCTCGGGGACCCTGTGCGGGTCGCCGTCCATCTCCAGGCTGATCAGCTCCTTGCCCGCGTCGGAGACGCCCCACATGCTGAGCATGTTGTACACGCCCTGTTCCGGCACGGCCGCCTTGTAGCGGCGGGAGTTGCCGATCAGCCAGCCGGACAGGTGCCCGCCGCCGGAGACGCCGGTGACGCCGAGCCGGTCCGGGTCGGCGATGCCCTCGGCCACGAGCTTGTCCAGGAAGGCGTCGAAGTCCTTCAGTTCCGGCTTGCCCCAGCAGCCGATGATGGCGGTGGAGAACGCGTCCCCGTAGCCCGTGGAGCCGCGCGGGTTGCAGTAGGCCACCGCGTACCCGGCGCCGACGAGTTCCTGGAAGTCGTCGTTGAAGCTCGCGCCGAAACCGGCGTGCGGCCCGCCGTGTATGTATAGGATCGTCCGGTAGGGCGGCTTCTCGTGCATGGGTTTCAGCACCCAGCCCTCGACTTCGACGCCACGGGTCACTCGGGCGACAACCCGTTCCACCTCCGGCCACTGGATGCGCGCTTGCCAGGCGCGGTTATGGCGGGTCAGCGTCCGCTCCGTGCCGGACTCGATGTCAACGAGCGTAAGTTCCGGCGGGGCGTTGGGGGTCTGGATGGCAAGCAGCAGCGAGCGGTCGTTGCCGTCGAGGAGCCCGATCACCCGGTCGCCGGCCACCACCGTCTCTGAGCGGCGGGCGCCGGTGAGGGAGATGCTGCGCACCTGTGCCTCGCCGCCATCCGTGATCGGCATGCACACCTCGTCGCCGATGACCACCGGCCGCGCCGGTGTGCGCGCCGCAGGCGAGTTGGTCTGGATGAGGCCCCCGACCGCGATGTCGAGATCGGCGGTGCGGGACCGCGCGCGCTTGCCGTCGATGCCGATGACGAAGAGCTGGGACTGCCGCGACAGGTTGTCGCCGGGGAACCCCACGAAGCCGAGTTGACGGTTGTTGCACCAGAAGAAACTCGTGATCGCCTGGTTGTCGGCGACGGTCTCCGCGCTTTCGCCGGTCAACTCGACTACGCGCAGGCTGCCGCGCATGAACTCGTGGTGCTCCTGGCCGGTGAGCAGATAACCCAGCCGCGTGCCGTCGGGCGAGAAGGCGAGGGCCATGACCACGCCGTCGTAGCCGGTGATCGGCTTCGGCTTCCCGCCCCGGCTCGGCATCGTGTACACGGCCTGGCCCATGTCCTGCAGGTAGCCCATCCCGTCCATCCGGTACCAGCTACGCGAGATGCGCACGTGGTCGTTCGGTCCCGGGGGCTGGGGCGGTGCGGCCAGGGCGGTGAAAGCGACGGTCCCGCCGTCCGGGGAAAGGTCGAATGCGCCGACACCCTGGGGCAGGTCGGTGAGCTGATCCGCTTCCCCGCCGTCGAGCGCGATGCGGTGCACCTGCGGCACGTTCGAGCGGGTGGAGAGGAAGAAGACCGACTTGCCGTCCGCCGCGAACCTGGGACTCGAGTCGTCGCCCGCCTCGCCGGTCAGACGCCGCGACCGCCCGCCTCGTGTCGAGACCTGCCAAAGGGAGGTGGCTTGGCGTTCCTCCGCGCCGCTGCCGTGCGTCTCGGACAGGACATAGACGGCGGTGGCCCCATCGGGGGAGAGGGCGCCGCCCACCACGTAGCGGGCCTTGTAGATGTCGTCCTGGCGCAGGGGTCGGAGGGCGGGTGCCATGGCGTGCTCCTTGGGTAGGCGTTCGTCGTTGGACAATAGACGCGGCCGGGAGCGGTGAACCGTAACCGCGGCGATGCCCTATCTGGCGAGGGGCAAGCCCCTGCGGGAGCCGCCTTTGGATCAGCCTGGCTCGTCGACTGATTCCAGCAAGCCCGCGCCGGTGTCGCAGTCGATGATCCTTTCGCCGACCAGCGCCAGCGCGTCGGGATCGGCCACGCCCACGAGGCGGCGCGCGAGTTCCGCGGCGGTCTCGGCCCCGAACTTCCGCTCCGCCTGACGACACAGCAGCGTGCGCTGGCGCTCCACGCCTGCGGCGACGCCTTCCGCCCGGCCTTCGACCATGCCTTCGGCCCGGCCTTCGACCATGCCTTCCGCCCGGACGCGTCCGACCAGTTCGGCCTTCCACTCGTTAAACCGCGCTTCGATCATGCTCGTCATGTCGGGTGTCTCCCTGCCCTCGACCGCATCGAACGGCGGCAGCGTGCCGCCCTCCGACAGCTTTGTCCACAACTCTCCCGCCCACGCGTACAACGCTTGGCGGAACGGCAACTCGACCGCCCCGGCGAAGCGCGCCAACTCCTCGGCGAGCACCGCGGCCAGCCGCTCCGGCGCGTCCTGCCGCAGCAACCGCGCGACGGCCCTCAAACGGTTGTCGCAAGGCCAATCGTCCAACCCCGCCCGCACCAGGTCAACCAGCAGGTACGCCGGCGGCTGGAACGCCGCAAGGTAGGCGACGGCATCGGGGGGCAGTGGCCGCAGCGGCTCCAGGCCGTCCGGCGCGGACCACCGGGCGGCGCCGTCGTAGACGACCACCGG
>JAPPHP010000381.1 GCA_028821035.1 Gammaproteobacteria bacterium
GGCGGCTCGTGCGCGACATGGGCCTGATGGACCTCGAGCAGGCGCACTGGCGGCTGTCCGGCTACTCGGCCCTGGCGGCGGGGTTCACCGACCGGGGCTTCCTGCGCGAAGGCGCGCCGGCGGACGTCATCGTCTACGACTACGACGCGCTGCGCTCGCTGCCGCCGGAACGCATCCACGACTTCCCGGCCGGCGACTGGCGCCTCGCGCAGAAGGCCGAGGGCTACCGCCTGACCGTCGTCAACGGCGAGGTCACCTTCGAGGACGGCGAGTGCACCGGGGCGACGCCCGGCACGCTGCTGCGCCACGGACGGACTGGCTGAACATGTCCGATCGTGTCTGGTTCAACGTGTACGTCACCGTCAAGGACGGCATGCTCGACGAGTTCACGGCCATGGCCAACGACTGGATCGCGTACCACGAAAAGAACACCCCCGAGATCCTCGCCTACGAGTGGTTCTTCACCAGCGAGGACCAGATGAAGGTGCAGGTCATGGAGCTCTACGCGAACTCCGAAGCGATGCTCGACTACATGTCCCGCGGCGGTGCGGACCGGGAGCGCTTCATGCCGCCGTACCCCTACACGCTCGACCGGATGGAAGTCCTCGGCGCGGTGTCGGACGCGCTCCGCGAGCGGCTCGACTCCGGGGAGTCCAAACCGCAGTACTTCGAGCGCCTCGCCGGGTTCAGCCGCTAGTCGCGGGTTTGCCGGTCGCATGGAGTACTCCAGCGCCTCCTACGGCCCGCCGGTCCGCGGCAACAAGCCCCTCACGCCCGAAGAGCTTGCGGCGTTCCTGGCCGAGACGCGCCACGCCATCATCGGCACGACCAACCCGGACGGGTCGCCGCGAGTCACGCCGGTGGGCTTCCTCTGGGACGGCACGACGTTCTACGCCATGGCGGACGGGCAGCGCTACTGGGTGCGGAGGAACCTTCGGCGCGATCCCCGCATGACGCTGGTCGTCGACCAGGGCGACGACTACCGCGCCGTAGTGGCGAGCGGGAAGGCGGAGATCCTGGACCATGACATCGGGGACCTCACGCGGCGCATCCTGGTGAAATACTTCGGAGCGGAGACCGGGGCCGCCTATTTCGACGCAATCCAACGAGCGCCGAACGAGAACCGCGTGGTGGTGGCCCTGAAGCCCGACCGGATGCAGACCTGGCAACGCGACGATGGAGAGCACGCGGGCTGGTCGATCCCTGATTGGACGACCTCGTGACCCGGTACGATCTCGTACTGAAGGGTGGCACGGTCATCGACGGGCAACGTACGCCGCGCTACACCGGCGACATCGCGATCTCGGACCGCCGCATCGCACAGATCGGCAGCGTGTCGGAATCGGACGCGGCGCGCGTTTTCGACGCGCGGGACCTCGTCGTCGCCCCTGGTTTCATCGACCTGCACACGCACTTCGACTCGCAGATCTTCTGGGACCCGTGGTGCACGATGTCCGGGTGGCACGGCATCACGTCCGTGGTGATCGGCAACTGCGGTTTCGGCTTCGCCCCCGTGCGGCCCGAGGACCGCGAACGCGCCATGCTGACCCTCGAGCGCAACGAAGCGGTGCGGGCGACGACGATGGCGGCGGGCATGCCGTGGGACTGGATCACGTTCCCCGAGTACCTCGACAGCGTCGAGCGCACGCCGAAGGGCGTGAACGTGCTGTCCTACCTGGGACTGGCGCCGGTGATGTCGTGGGTGATGGGGCTCGAGGACGCCAAGGGACGACCCGCGACCGCGGACGAGCAGCAGCGGATGGGCGCGCTGCTCAGCGAGGCGATGGACGCGGGCGCCTGCGGGTTCTCCGCGCAACTTCTCGGCCCCGACAGCGTGCAGCGCGACTACGACGGCACGCCGATGATCACGGACGTCATGGCGCCCGACGACCTGCTCCACTTCGCCCGCGTGCTGGGGGAGAAGGGGCGCGGGTTCATCCAGGTCCTCGGCGCGGACTTCGAGCTGTTCGAGAAGGTCGCCGAGGTCAGCGGCCGGCCGATCATCTGGAACACGCTCGAGTTCGCCCACGACCAGCACGGCAACACGTACGGGCACTGGCGCGACATCCTGCGGTGGCTGGAGGAGGGCAACGCCCGTGGGCTGCGCCTGTTCGGGCACGCCGTCACCTGCGACATCAATACCGAGTTCTCCCTCGAGGACTGGAACCTGTTCGACGGCATGCCCGCGTGGCGCGAGGTGACCCTGGGCAGCGTGCCCGAGCGCATGCGGAAGATGCGCGACCCGGCGCTGCGCCAGGCGATCCGCGACGTCTACGATGGCTTCGTGGCCGAGCGGAAGGCGCACCCGGACAAGCCGGTCCGGGGCGGCGAACGCTTCCTGGGCCTCCCCGGCATGCGCATCGCGGAAGGCCGGACGCCGGGGGTCCGCGCGCTCGAGGGCTACACCATCGGCGAAGTCGCGGCCCGCGAGCGCAAGCACCCGGTCGATGTCCTGTTCGATCTCTCGCTGTCCGAGGACCTCGGCACGTTCTTCTCGCATGCCGCCGTCGAGACCGACATGGAGACGATGCGGGAGGTCATCAACTCGCCCTTCGTGCTGCCGGGGCTGTCCGACGGGGGCGCGCACATGAAGTTCCTGACCACCGGGCGCTACCCCACGGACTTCATCGCCCGGCTCGTCCGGGACAACGGCCTGATGGACCTCGAGCAGGCGCATTGGCGGTTGTCGGGGTACTCGGCGATGGCGGCGGGGTTCACCGACAGGGGCTTCCTGCGCGAGGGCGCGCCGGCGGACGTCGTCGTCTACGACTACGACGCGCTGCGCTCGCTGCCGCCGGAACGTATCCACGACTTTCCCGCGGGCGACTGGCGCCTGGCGCAGAAGGCCGAGGGCTACCGGCTCACGGTGGTCAACGGCGAGGTGACGTTCGAGGACGGCGAGTGCACGGGGGCGACCCCGGGGACGTTGCTGCGCCACGGGCGTTCCGCGTAGCTGCGGCGCGGACATGCCCATAGCGCCTGCCGGCGTACCACGCGGCGCGCGCCTCGCCGGGTTCGCGTCCCCGGCCTTCGCCCTGTCGGCCCTGGGCCTGCCGGTCGTGGTGATCCTGCCGCCGCTCTACGCGGAACTGGGCATCAGCCTGACCGTCGTCGGCACGATCTTCATGGCCG
>JAPPHP010000385.1 GCA_028821035.1 Gammaproteobacteria bacterium
TCGGCGTGAACGTCAGGCTCACCCCGGTCTGGCGATACTCCGTCCCGATGACGCCCCGGTCGGTGATAGTGGGTACGGGGATCTCGAGCCCGGAGAAGAACTCCGCCGGCTGGCCGCTCACGGCCGTCAGGTTCGGCCGCGCATGCACGACCGCCAGGCCGTTCTCCGCGAGGGCCTCGAGAAAGGCGGATGCGCGGTATTTGCCGCTGTTGACTTCCTTGGTATGCGACAGCAGCATCCTGCCGTCCCCGCCGCGCGGCGCCAACGGCTGCACCACCGCCAACTCCTGTATCTCGTTGGCGAACTGAGGTTCCTCCGCCACGACGCCGGCGGGACTCACCGGGAAGAACTGGACCGTTTGCTCCAGGCTGTCGTCGACGCTCAGCGACCCGGTCGCGAGCCGCACCCCGGTGCCGGTGACCCAGGTGCGCAACGGGTTCTCGAACGGGTTGAGGTCGACGGACCAGTCGATGCCGAGCTGCTGTGTGACGTTGCGCGACACCTCCGAGATTAGCACCTCCAGGTTGACCTGCGCCGGCGTATCGAGGGCGAGCGCGTCCACGACGGGGGTCTCTCCGGACACCGCTCGGATCCCCCGCAGCACGCGCTCCGCCTCGGAGGGATCGGCGGCCGTCCCGCTGACGAAAAGCGCGTCCCCGATGGACTCCACGTCGATCCGGCCCGCGTCGCCCGTAAGACGGGCCGCTATGGTGCGTGCGAAGGAGGACTGCACGTTTACCCGGACGGCGTAAGCGCCGAGCAACACGCCCCCCTCGCCGTAGACCTTGAGACCGGTGACGCCGTGCGCGCCGCCCAACACGAACACGCGGCGGTTGTCCAGCACCTCCACGTCCGCCGTCGCCGGGTCGGCCACGAACGCCGTCGCCACGTCGGCGTCGAACGTCAGCGTCTCCGACCCGCCGGGCGCCAGCTCGATCAGGATGTCGGCCGTTTCCTGCGCGGCCGCAGGCAAGGCGAGGAGCGCGGCCAGACCGATCCACCGCAGGGTCGGCCGGACCCGGCGCGCAGCCCGCGACGGCCCGGTCATGCACCCTCCGTCAGTATCACCACCTCGCGCGAGGCGTTGTCGCCTCCCCCGCGGATCACCCGCACCTGGGGCGGCGCCTCGAGTTCCGGGGTTCGCACGATCTCCTCGAACCGCACCGGCGACACATGCTCCCCCGGCGCCGCGAGGATCGGCCGGATCGCCAGCGTCAACTGCCCCGTGTTCGCCGCCAGCGAGATACGCGCCGCGTCCCTGGGACTGACCTCCAGCGTGTAGGAGTCGCCCTCGGGCGGCGCGACGGCCTCCAGGAGGCCGCCGCTGGAAAGCGTCGCCCGCGCGTACCGCCCGAGAGAGACGATCGTCGAGCCGACGGCCAGCACGCGCACGTCGCGCACGATGCTCTGCGCGGCGGGACCGGCGTTCTGTCCGGCCGCATCCGGGCTCGCCACGAGGATGACGTCGACGCGATCGCCCGGGAAGATGATGTTCGCGTCGGTCGTCGCGCGGTCGACCTCGACCGTGACCGCGCGCCGCCCGGGCGCGAGCACGGCCGTGACGAAACCGGGACTGCCCGGCAGGATCAGACCGTCCCACGCCAGCATCTCGCCCTCCGCGAAAGGCCGCATCGTGACCGACCCGCGCACGGCCCGGAGTTCCACCGTATCGCGCATGATCGCCAGGTCGAGATCGACCGCTTCCCGCCACTCGGCCCACTCGACCATGTCGTCGACGACGAGAACCCCGGGTTGCAGGTCGCGGTTGGCCACCAGCACGTACGGGTACACGATTTCCGGTTCCGGCGCCTGCACCGCCGGCGCGGCTTGCTCCCGGACGACGGGAGGGGGCTCCGGGGCGTCCATGAGGGCCGGGCGGATTCCGAACCACGCCGTTACGGCGACGACCATCGCCAGAAAGGCGGGCACGAGGTTACGGGGGCGGAAGAACCTCCAGTCGAGAATGTCGGCGACGGCCATGGCGCGGCGTCTTCACATCCGGCCCGGGGTCAGGCGCACGGATCGGCGAGGCTCGCGACCCGGGCCGCCAGCACCGCGACCGCGGGCGCCGTCAACGCCACGGCGAACGGCAGGCCGCGCTTGCGGAAGTCGCCGGCCGGTACCGCCAACGCGACCGCAAGCAGCAACAGTCCGACGGCAGCGGTACCGAGCAAGGCGGCGGGCAGGTCGTGCGGCCCTATCCAGAGCGCCAGGACCGCAAGCAGCTTGGCGTCGCCCGCGCCCCACAAGCCCAGCCGGAAACAGAGGAACCCGAGCGCCAGCGCGCCCACGCCGCAGGCGGCCCCCGCCCAAGGCGGGAAGCCCAAGCGCTCCGGCGCGGTGACGGCGAGCAGCAGCCACAGCGCCAAGAGTCCCGCTACTGTCCAGTGGGGAACCTGACGCCAGCGCCAATCCCCCCACATCGCGGCCAGTGTGCACGCAACGCCCCCGCATACCAATAGGATCCACACCCCAATGCGACAGCCCGCTGGCCGTCGAGGTGTTGCCCAACACCTTTGGTTAAGTTAGGTGATGGCGTTATCCAACTGGTTCTGCATATTGTTGAACATGTTGTCGAAGCTGTCCGTCAAAGCCGCCGTCATGGCACCGACGATGGCGATCACCGCCACCACGATCAGCGCGTACTCGACGGACGATACACCGCGCCTATCCGCCACAAAACGGCGGATCCAGCCCGCCAGACTCCGGAGTTTCTCTTTCAAAAGCCGCATGGTTCGTTCTCCCCAAAGGCTCACCCACACTGCCAGCCCGGACGGTCTCGTCCCAGCTACATGTGTAGCGGAATGTACGGGAACTCCGCGGCGGATGCAATGTGGATAACAGGGCGACAGGGCGATTCTTTTCAGTCAGGAGAGGCGGTAGAGGTGGCGGGGTTGGTTTCCGAGGCGGTGCTGCGACGAAGGGAGCGGTGGCGGCTCGGGAGCGTGTTTTCCGGCCGGTATGGTGCTGTGGCCGGGTGTTTTCGGGCGGTGCGGTGCGTTCGCGGGTTCGAGGGCCGTGGTGGACGTGCGTGGTGCGGGTTTCAGTCGACGGCGCGGAGCACCTCGCGCACTGAGGGGGTCCTGGTTCGTTGGACAGTCCGAGGGCGGAGTTAAGGTGTACTCCG
>JAPPHP010000383.1 GCA_028821035.1 Gammaproteobacteria bacterium
TCGCTTCGCGAAGACTCCCCGCCAATAGAGCGCGAGGGAATTGCCCCTCGCAAGAAAGAGCCGGACGAAGCGGCCGGGGGCGACGAAAGTGACGCATCGGCCTGGCTGCGCCGCGAATTCGACCTTCCCGATGGCCACCACGTCCTGCTTTTCGTCGGGTCCGGTTTCGCCACGAAGGGGCTCGACCGGGCGATTCGCGCGGTCGCGGACCTCACGAAAAGCGGCGCCGATGCGGTCCTCCTGGTGGTGGGAGACGACAACAGCCGCTCCTTCGAGCGGCTGGCGTTACGGCTCGGGGTTCGCGAATCGTTGCGGTTCGCCGGCGGCCGGGGAGACGTGCCGCGCATCCTCGAGGGCGCGGACGCGCTGGTGCTGCCCGCGTACAACGAGGCGGCGGGGGTGGTGATCCTGGAGGCGCTGGCGGCCGGCTTGCCGGTCCTCGCCACGGACGTGTGCGGCTTTGCGCCGTACGTCCGGGAAGCCGACGCGGGCATCGTCTCGTCGTCGCCCTTCGACCAGGACCGTTTCAACCGCGAAGTCCGGCAGGTGCTCGCCTCACCGCGCCGGGCGGCGTGGAGCGACAACGGGCGCCGGCTCGCCGCAAGCGGCTCGCTCGGGGGACGCGCCCGGGCCGCCTGCGACCTGATCGAGCGTTTCGTGCGGGGTGACATCCAGCCCACGGTTGCGCTCTGCGCGCACCGGATCGCTCCGCCGGAGGGGGTCTCACGGGACGTGCTGGCGCTGCTGGAGGCGTGCCGGGAGAAGGGCTGGCAGGTTCGCGTGTACACGATGTCGTGGCAGGTTCCCGGTGCGTCCGCGTCGGAGGCGGACGTGGTGGTCGTCCCCGTGGCCTCGATGGCGGAGCACAAGCGCGTCGAGCGTTTCGAGCGGTGGGTGCAGGGCGCCCTGCGGCGCAGTCCCGTGCACTGCGTGGTCGGGTTCAACAAGATGCCCGGGCTCGACCTTTGCCTGGCTGCGGAACCGTGTGCGCAGCGGGAGGCCGACCGCATGCGCACGCGCCTGTACCGCGGCACCCCCGGGTTTCGCCGGCTCGCGTGCTCCGAGGAGGCGGTGTTCGCCGGCGCCACGACGGTCGTCGCGCGCAACGCGTCGTGGGCCGCGGACCATCGGGAGCACTACGACGTGGAACCCGAGGTCCTGGCTCCACTCGGGGTGCCCCGACACCCCCTCGGGTCCGGTCTCGCGCGCGACAGGGCCGACGTGCGCCGGGACTGGGGGGTGGTCGACGACGCCTGCGTGCTGCTGTGCGTGGGCGCGGCCGGCCTCGAGCGGGTGCTGATGAGCGTGGAGGCGCTGCCCGACCACCAGAAACAGGGCGTACGCCTGGTCGTCCTCGGCGCCCCGGCGGGCGCGCGCGCCATGGTGGCTGGGCTGGGCCTGTCGGACCGTGTCCGCTTCGCGTCGACGGACGCCGGGGCCTGCTACGCGGGAGCCGATCTCCTCGTGCACCCGGCGTACCGCGACCTGGCCGGACACGCGGTACTCGAAGCGCTCGCCGCCGGGCTGCCGGTCGTGACCGTCGCGGACGTCGGCCACAGCGAACACGTCTTGCGGGCGGAGGCGGGTACGGTGGTCGATGCGCCTTTCGAGGCCGAGGCGTTCAAGGGGGCGCTGGTCGAGGCCCTCGACGCGGAGCGCCGGGAGGCGTGGCGCGAGAACGCCCTGCGCTATGTGGCGGAGACGCGGTTCGACGGCACGGCGCGGGTGGTCGAGTTGATCGGGGAACACGTGACGCGTCGTGGCCGAACTCTATCTGCGTGACGACCTGAAGTCGGCCTGGCAGGGGCGCGACCCGTTCGAGGTGGTGTGGGGCCTGCGCGGCGAGACGTTCCGTGCCGTGGCGTCGCGTCGCACGATTCGCTTCGAGGAGGGCGGGGCCGCCTATTTCGCCAAGATCCACGACGGGGTCGGCTGGGGCGAGATCCTCAAGAGCCTGGCGAACGGCAAGGCCCCGGTCACCGGGTCCCGCCACGAGTACGCCGCGTGCCGGCGCCTTGCGGCGGAAGGCATCCCCGCGCCCCGGGTGGCGGCCTTCGGAAGGCGGGGAGGCAACCCGGCCCGGGAGCGGTCGTTCGTGGTCTGCGACGCGCTCGAAGGGTACGCGAGCCTCGAGGACATCACCGATGGGTGGAAGACCGCGCCCCCGCGCCCGGCGGTGCGGCGCGGGCTGGTCCTGGCGTTGGCGGACCTCACGCGGGCGCTCCACGCGGCCGGCGTCAACCACCGCGACTACTATCTCTGTCACGTTCTGGCGGACACGGAGGCGCTCGCGCGCGGGGAGGCGGTGCTCGCGGTCATCGATCTCCACCGGGCGCAGGTGCGTCGGCGGACGCCGCGCCGGTGGGTCCTCCGCGATCTCGCCGCGCTGCTCTTCTCCACGCTGCACCTCGGCCTGTCCCGGAAGGACCGGTTCCGCTTCCTCGCGCGGTACACCCGGCTGCCACTGCGGGACGCCCTCGCCCGGGACCCCGGCCTGTGGCGGCGCGTGGAGCGACGCGCCGAGCGGCTGCTCGAGAAGGCGGTTCGGCACGGGATCGCGCGGCCGGCGTGAGCGGCATCGAATCCCGCGCGACGCCTTTCCCGTTCGAGGGCCAGGCTGAAGACCGCTCGGTCACCATCGAGTGCCTGGAGGTCCTTCGCCACCTGCCCGGCCGTCGGCGCGTCCTGCGCGGCCGCCTGGACGGACGGGACGTGGCGGTGAAGACGTTCTTCGGAGCCGGGGCGCGGCGTCGCTTTCTGCGGGAGCGGCGGGGGCTGTCGCTGCTGGCGGCAGCGGGCGTCCCGACACCCGGAACCGTCGCCGAAGGTCGTTTCGACCAGGGCTGGTGGCTCGCCGTCGATTGGGTGCATGGCCGCGCTGCGACCCGGGAGGACGGCGAGGCGATCATCGCACTGAATGCGGCGCTGCACGCGGCCGGTGTGCGTCAGGACGATCCGCATCTTGGCAACTTCGTGGTCGCGGGCGACCGAGTATTCGTGATCGACGGTGACGGCGTGGCCAGGGGGAGGTTCTTCTTGCGAGGCGCGCGCTCCCCGGCTGAAGGTTCTTTCTTGCGAGGGGCAAACCCCTCGCGCTCTGCTGGCGCGGAGTTTTCGCGAAGCGG
>JAPPHP010000426.1 GCA_028821035.1 Gammaproteobacteria bacterium
ACTTCCAGATCAACGCCCAGAACTGCGTGCACTGCAAGACCTGCGACATCAAGGACCCGGCGCAGAACATCCACTGGGTCGTGCCGGAAGGGACGGGCGGGCCGAACTACCCGAACATGTAGGACCCTCTACGGCTCGATGAGACCCAGCACGAACCGGCTGCCGGCGCTCCACACCTCCAGTTCCTCGCCCGCCGGTGCCCCGAGTTCCACCAACCGGTAGAACACGCTGCGCGTCAGGCGGGCGCGCAGTCCGTCGCGGACCGTCACGTAGGGGCGCGGCTCCCCGGCCCGCTCTTCGACCTCGATCGGGTGGGCCGCGTCGGCGAGCACGTGGTCGCCGACGTTGGTCGTGAAGATCAGCCGCCGCGCGGGCCCTGCCCCGTCGGACTCCATGTCGATCGCCAGGAACGGCGCGTCCTCCACGACGATCCGGAGCTTCTCCGCCGGCGTGACCAGGCAGTAGCCGTCGTGGTCGAGGCGCAGCACAGTCGAGAACAGCGCGACGAGCCGCTCGCGCCTGATCTCCGCGCCTTCGTGGAACCAGCGCCCGTCCGCGGCGATGCGGATGTCGATGTCGCCGACGCGTTGGGGATGCCAGGCGTGCACGGGCGGCAGCCGGCGGTTGCCGGCGGCGTCGAGCAGGGCCTGGAACGCGTTCATGCCGGGGGAGCTGGCCACGGCAGGTGGCCCACCGGCGCGGGGTTCACCCCCCGATGAACTTCATCACGGTCACCTCGCCCGTGAACACCGACTGCTTGTCGCCGAGCGCGCGCGTCAGCACGCTCTGCAGCCGCATGAGGGCAAGGTGCTCGGGCGCCTCGAGGAGATCGCGGATGTCGTGGTGCCTCGCGTTCGACAGGCAGCCGTAGAGGAGGCCGTTGGACGAGAGGCGCAGGCGCGTGCAGGAGCTGCAGAAGGGCTCGGTCTCGTTCGCGATGATGCCGAAATGGCCGCGTCCCGGGACGCGATAGCGGATCGACGTCGAATCGTAGGGAGCATCGGTGCGGGTGAACTCGTAGCACTCGCCGATGGCGCCGAGAATGTCGTCCATGCCGATGAAGTCGCGCTGGTAGCGGGCGTCGAACTTCAGGTGCCCCATGTTCATGAGCTCGATGTAGCGCAGCTCGATGCCGCGGTCGAGGCAGTAGTCGAGCATGGGCACGATCTGGTCCGCGTTGGCCGTGCGCATCGGCACCATGTTGACCTTCACCTTGAGCCCGGCCTCGAGCATGGCGTCGATGCCTCCGAGCACGGTCGCGAGGTCACCCGAGCGGGCAATGTGCCGGAAGCGGTCGGCGTCGAGGGTGTCGAGGCTGACGTTGACGCGCTTCAGGCCCGCCTCGACGATCAGCGGCGCCTTACGCAGCAGGAACTGGCCGTTCGTCGTGACCGCGACGTCGGACAGGGGCAACTCCATGACCGCCGGGAGGAAGACGTCGAACTTCGGGGAGAGCAACGGTTCGCCGCCGGTGATCCGGAGCTTCTCGATGCCGGCGGCCGCGATGAGCAGGCGGACCGCCCGGACGAGACCGTCCCCGGAGAGTTCGCGTTCCGCGGCCTGCAGGCGCTTGCCGTCGGGCACGCAGTACGTGCACGCGTAGTTGCAGGCGGCGGTGAGGCTCACCCGGAGGTTGCGGAAACGGCGCCCCTGGGCGTCTACGATCATCTCAAGTTCCGCGTACGCGTCGCGGCCGCGTGTGGCACGGGGCCATCATACCGCACGGGCGTTCAGGGCATCGCGCAGCCGCGCGGCGAAGTCGCGCGCCCAGAACACCCGGTTCGAGCCCTTCAGCAGCACGACGTCGCCGGGTTCGAGTAGCGCCGTCAGCGCGGTGGCGTCGAGGTCGTCGGGCGACTCGATGAATCCGAGCCGGCGGCTTGGTTCGAGCCCGTCATGGAGTTCCCGCATCCCGGCTCCGACGCAAAGGACCCGATCGATCCGTGCGCACAGCGGGACCAGGGCGGTGTGCAGCCGGCCGGAGTCTTCGCCGAGTTCGAGCATCTCGCCGAGCAGTGCGACCGTCCGCCCTCCGGCCCGCAGTCCCGCGAGGTCGCGCAGAGCCGCGGACATGCTCGCTGGATTCGCGTTGTAGCTGTCGTCGATGAGCGTGACCTGCCCTGCCTGGATGCGGTTGCCGCGACCGGCGGGGACGGCGTCATGCGTGATGTCCGCCAGTCTCCGGGGGTCGGCGTCGAAGGCCGCAAGGACCGCGGCCGCGGCGGCAAGGGAAAGGGCCCGATGCACTCCGCCTCCCGGGACGTCGGGCCGCACCGTGCCCGACGGCGTGGCGATCGTCGCCCTGCGTCCGTCGAAGGCGACGAGCCGCACGTCGGCGCCGGGGCTCTCGCCGAACGTCATGACCGGTAGTGCGGGATCGACGCCCGTCTGGTCCAGCGTGTCGAGACACACGAGCGTCCCACCGGGTCTCAGGCCTTCGGCGATGGAGAGCTTTTCCCGCCGTAGCGCGTCGATCCCGTCGAAGAACTCGATGTGCGCGGGATGCACGTTGAGGACCACCGCCACGTCCGGCCGCGCGAGGCGCGACAGGGGCGCGATTTCGCCCGGGTGGCTGGTGCCGATCTCGTAGACCGCGAAACGCGCGTCGGCGGGCGTCCGGGCGAGGGACAGCGGCACGCCGAGGTGGTTGTTCAGGCTGCCAGGGGTCGCGAACGCGCCGAGCGCCTGCGCGAGGAACGTCTTGGCGGTGGTCTTGCCGCTGCTACCGGTGATCGCGGCGACGCGCGCGT
Organism: Gammaproteobacteria bacterium; assembly: GCA_028821035.1. Classification (GTDB taxonomy): domain Bacteria; phylum Pseudomonadota; class Gammaproteobacteria; order Pseudomonadales; family Azotimanducaceae; genus VXNE01. Next base: position 2,751 of record JAPPHP010000426.1, read on the forward strand.
CGGTCCGTGCCCGTGCCGCTCGGCCCAGGTCCCAGAGTCCGTCGAGGGTGTCGTGGACCACCAGGCACGGCCCTTGGCCGGGCGCGTCGCGATGCACCAGCGCACCTGCGGCGCCGGCGGCGAACGCGGCTTCCAGGAAGTCGTGGCCGTCCCGCGGGGAAGGCCGCGCGCCGGGGAATCTGGGCCCCGGGTCTCCACTCAGCGCGATGAACAGGTCACCCGGAGCGAGCTTGCGCGAGTCGATGTCGATGCCGCGGACGGCGGGTCCGTCCACCGGGTCCGCGCCGACCGCCTTGCAGAGTTCCCGCCAGGTCCACAGGATGCCGTCGCGCATCGGGGCATGTTAGCGGAAAAGGTGGATG
>JAPPHP010000274.1 GCA_028821035.1 Gammaproteobacteria bacterium
CCGTGGATGCTGGCCGAGAAACTCGATCCGGCGTTCGATGCGACGAACCTCCGCCAGGGCGTCGCCGACCTCGAGACGTGCCTGCCGATGCTGTACTCGGCCGGCGTGCTCACCGGACGCATCACCGTGGAGCAGTTCGTCGCGGTGACGGCCACGAATCCCGCGAAGCTGTTCGGACTGTACCCGCGGAAGGGCACGATCACGGTCGGTGCGGACGCCGATCTCGTCGTCTGGGACGACGATCGCGTGCGCATCATCGACGGCGCGTCCATGTACAGCCGCTCGGACTACTCGCCCTACGACGGTTTCGAGGTCAGGGGCTGGCCCAGGTGGACGATCTCGCGGGGCGAGGTGGTCCAGGAGGACGGCCGCGTCACGGCCGCGAAGGGCCGCGCGCGTCTCGTGCGCCGGGGGGCGCACCGGGCGATCTGACCCGCGCGCGAGTTGGAGCGTCCGCCGCACGCAAAGTAGTATCCCGCCCTCCCGAACAAGGAGCGTTTTCATGGCGCAGGCACACGACGCCGTCCAGATCCCCTTCGCAGTGCTGCCGGCCGCGGACGGGGCCGTGGCCGGGCCCGTGCGCGGCCCGCGCAACATCGAGCAGGACCTGCCCAATTCGATACACAACGACGCGGTCGCGCAGAAGCTCGGCCTGCGCGGCGGCACCGTGGCCGGTTCGCTGCACATGGAGCAGTTTCCGCCGCTCCTGGTCGCGGTGCTTGGCGACCAGTGGTGGGCCGAGGGGGGCCTCTCGCTCTACTTCAAGTACGCGACGACGGATCTCGAAGCGGTGCGGTGCTTCGCGCGGCGCCCCGGATCGGCGAATGCCGGGGAACAGCTACCGACGTGGATGGACACGGAAGACGGACGCCGCGTTGCCGAGGGCACGGCCTGGGTCGGGCGCCCGGCGGCGAACACGCCCCTGGCGGAACGGGCCGCGAACGTGCCCGAGCCGCGGGACCTGCGCATCTTCCGGGACTTCCATGGCGAGCACGAGATGGGGGGCATCCCGGTACGCGTAGAGGAGGAGGTCCTCGCCCGCCGTCTCGACGTCATCGTCGAGCCCTTCGACGAGTACGTCGTCCCGGACCGGTACGGCGAGCGCGTACTCCCGCCGAGCATGCTCGTGCGTGCGCTCACGGCCTACCACAACACGATGCTGCAGGACTGGCCCGACCTCGGGGTGGGCCTCTACGGGGCCATCGAGATCGAGCACCTCGCCGGGCCCTGTTTCGTGGAACACGACTACGAGGTGCGCGGACGGGTCCTCGCGGTCGGCGAGACGCCGAGGACCGAGTACCTCTGGTACGAGAGCGTCCTCTCCGAGCCGTCCGGCGGCGTGGACCGGGCGCGCATGCTCATGATGCTGCGCTTCATGAAGGACTCGAGCCCGGCCTGGCAGCGGTAAGGAGCCGCTTGCCCGGCCGCGGTAGCCGGACAGCGCCTGCGTTCGGGCAACGGCGCACTCCGAAAAAGCGCCATCCCGCGGCATTAGACTCGATGCCGTCTCGTTCGAAGAGCTGCCGCACGGCAGTTCGAGTGTCCGGCGTGCGCAACTCGCCTGGCGAAGTCTCGTACCCGGCGGAAGTCACGGGAGGAGACGATCATGAGAGCACAAGCGGCGCGCATCGTGTGGAAGGTGCTGCTTCACGCGGCCGTCATCGCCGGCCTTTACATCGCCTTTTCGTTCGCCCTGTTCCTGGGGCTGCAGGTACGTCCCATGCTTGGCAACCTTGGGATGGTGGTGGTGGCCGTCCTCGGTGGGGTGTACGTGTACTTCGGGTTCATCAGGAGACGGTAGGTTGGCGTTGCGCCGGCAGGGCGGTCTCGGCGGGGCCCCTCGCTCCATTCCGCTGGTCGGAACGCGATTTGTCGCACTATAATGCGTCACGAATCGTGTGGTTTAGGCCCAATGCAGCTAAACAAACTGGTTGAGGATCAGGTCTTCTCCCCTGCGCTGATCGCGGATGAGCTCCGCACCACCAGGCGCGAGATCGCCGACACCCTGGGGCTCGGCAAGGACGCGTTCACGCGCACGTCGCGGATTCGTGCACGCAAGTCCCAGGTGCGGCTACGCCAGATGCTGGAGATCCTGAACCGTATCGAGCCAGAAATGGACTCACCGATCGCGGCCTACGCGTGGTTCCGCAGTGCACGACTTCCCGGCTTTGGGGGGGCGACACCGGACCTGCTGGTGCGGGAAGGGAAGGGCGAGCACGTGCGCGCGTACCTGGATCGGGTCGCGGCAGGGGGGTACGCCTGACGGCGGTTTGTAAGGATGCGTTTTCGCGGGACCGTGTACCGGGCCCACAACCCCCAATGGGCCTGGACGCCGGTGTCGGGCGAGGGAGCAAGGCGGTACGGCGGGCGTTTCAACAGGCCCGGGGTCGCGGCGCTCTACTGTTCGCTCTCCCCGCTCACGGCGATACGGGAAGCGCAGCCGCTTGGGAGACCGATGCAGCCGCTGACGCTCTGCGCCTACGAGGTTGATGCAGAGCCCGTGTTCGATGCGGCAGACCCGGCGCTGTTGCGTGCGACCGGGGCGACGGAAGCCGACCTGGTTTGCCCCACCTGGGAAGCGGACATGCTCGAAGGGTCGGTTGCCGCGTCGCAGCGTCTGGCGGACCGGCTGATGGCGGAGGGTTACTGGGGCATGCTCGTGCGCAGCTTCGCGACCGGTGCCAGTGAGCGGGATCTGAACCTCGTCATGTGGCGGTGGGGCGATGACCGGCCGACTCGCGTTGGCCTCATTGACGAGGAGGATCGTCTCGCCCGCCCATGACCCGCCCGTTCACCCGAGCCCCAGCACCTTCCTCGCGTTGTCGCGCAGGAACTTCGGCCAGACCTCCTCCTTGAGGTCCAGGTTCCGCATGTCGCCCATGATGCGCTCGAGGGAGAGCCCCATCGGGAAGTAGCCGCCGTAGAGGACCTTGTCGGCCCCGCGCGTGTTCGCGTAATCGACGACCGCCTGGGGATAGTGCTTCGGCGCGAAGGCCGTCGTCGAGTAATAGAGGTTCGGCCATTTGAGCATGAGCTTGACGGCGAGGTCTTCCCACGGCTCGCAGCCGTGGCGCGTGACGAACACGAGTTCCGGAAAGTCGT
>JAPPHP010000416.1 GCA_028821035.1 Gammaproteobacteria bacterium
CCGGCGCCCGGCACGACGATCTTGGCGCCGTAGCTCAGGTTGAGCGTCGTCGTGTAGGCGACGGCGTTGCCGGCCGCGTCCATGACCGAGACGTGGGTCGTGTCGGGGGACTCGTGCGGGACATTCCCGGAACCGATAGCGTCGGAGCGCGAGGCGCGCGCCGGGTCGAAGTCCGCAAAGCGTCCCGCGGCGTAGGTCTTGTCGATGAGCGTCGCGACGGGCGTCGGGTAGAAGTCCGTGTCGCCGAGGTGGTGGGCCCGGTCCGCGTACGCACGCCGTTCCGCCTCGATCATGCGGTGCATCGCGGCCGCGCTGCCGTAGCCGAAACCTCCGATGTCATGGGGCTCCAGCATGTTCAGCATCTGCACCAGCAGGACGCCGCCGGACGACGGCGGCGGCATGGAGACGATCTCGTGGCCGCGGTACGTGCCGCGGACCGGTTCGCGCCACACGGACTCGTACGCGGCGAGATCCTCGAGGGTGATGAGTCCCCCGCCGCGCTCCATCTCGGCCGCCAGGAGTTCGGCGGTCTTCCCCCGGTAGAACCCGTCGTGCCCTTCGTCCCGGATGCGTTCGAGCGTCGCCGCGAGGTCCGGCTGCACGAAACGCTCGCCGGCCGCGAACGGCGAACCGTCCGCCTTCGTGAACACGGCCCGGCTCGCCTCGTAGCGTTCGAGGCGCGGCTGGTGCCGGCGGAACTGGCCCACGAGATCGTCGTCGAGGAGAAAGCCGTCCCGGGCCAGGGCGAGGGCGGGGTCCATGACCTCGGCCCGCGAGAGCTTCCCGTGGCGCTCGTGCACGTCGAGGAGGCCCGCGACGGTACCGGGCACGCCGACCGCGAGATGCGAATGCGTTGAGAGTCCCTCGATCACGTCACCGTCGTCGTCCAGGTACATGTCGCGATCGGCGGCGCCCGGTGCCCGCTCGCGGTGGTCGTTGGTCACCACGGAGCCGTCGGCCAGCCGGATCACCATGAAGCCCCCGCCGCCGATGTTGCCGGCGGACGGATAGGTCACGGCGAGGGCGAATCCGGTCGCGACCGCCGCATCGATGGCGTTGCCGCCGTTGCGCAGCACGTCCGCGCCGACTTGTGAGGCGAGGGCGGAACGCGAGGCGACCATGCCGGTCTTGCCGCGGACTTCCGCGGGGCTGGCCGCATCGAGGCTCGCGAAGGTCAGCGTGGAGGCAATGCAGGCAAGCGCGAGGTGGCGCATGGGGGCTCCGGATCAGGGGGCCGCGGGATTATAGACGTGTGGCTCCGCGGGGAAGATGCTAGTTTCCTGTCGCGCGTGTGCCGGGGGGAAACGTGAATTCGGGCGTCGAGCGGTGCGGATACGGAGGATACGGAGCGGCGGCGTGGCATATGGCCGCGTCCCTGGTGCTCCTTGTGTGGGTCCAGGTTCTGTGGGGCCAGGGCAGTGCCGTGACATTGGCACAGGAACGCGACCTCGACGAAACGGTGGCCCGCGAGGTGGCCCGCGCGATGGTGGAGTTTCGCGAACAGACCCGGATCATGAGCGCGGAAGCCGAGAGCGCGATCGCGCAGGCGGGCATCGAAGTCCGGCGCGACATCGTCTACGGGTCGATCGACGGTGTGGACCCCGAACGCCTGAGCCTCGACCTCTATCTCCCGGGCCCGGATCATCCGCAAGCGGCACGTGCGCCCATGGTGCTCTACCTGCACGGCGGCGGCTGGATGGCGGGGAGCAAGGCGCAGTCCTTCCTGCAGCCGCTCGTGTTCGTGCCGGAGGGCTTCGTCTTCGCTTCCGCCAACTACCGGCTGCGGCCGGAGGCGACCGTGGCCGAGATGGCGCAGAGCGCCGCGGACGCCGTGGGGTGGCTGGCGCGGCATGCGGGGGAGTTCGGCGGCGATCCGCACCGCATCTTCCTCATCGGCCACTCGGCGGGGGCACACCTGGTGTCGCTGCTCGGCACGAACACCGCGTTCCTCGAGAACGCGGGCGTGCCCCCGGCGTCCGTACGCGGTGTCATATCGCTCGACACGGCCGTCTACGACCTGCCGGGACTGCTCGCGGGCACGGCGGGGTCGATCCATCGGACCGTCTTTGGCACGGACCGGGACCTGCAGGAGGAGGTCTCGCCGTGGCACCACGTGCATTACGGGGAGCCCCGGAGCGCGTTCCTGATCTTCTACTCGGATGGGCGTCCGGAGGGACTGACCCAGGCGATCCCGTTCGGGCAGCGGTTGCGGGACGCCGGCCACCTGGCCACGGTCGTCGAGGCCGTCGGCCACGACCACGGGCAGGTGAACAACCTGCTCGGGACGGAAGGCGACGTGCCGACGGCGCAGACCGTCGACTTCGTGAAACGCCATGCCGGCGCGTCGGATTACCGGGAGGCGGCCGTTGAAACCGAACTGGTGCCGAGTCCGGTCGAGTACGGCGTACTGCTGCCCGGCGAGGACGTCATGCCGGAATCCGCCCGCATCGATGGGAAGCTGCCCGTTCTCCTGTTCCTGCACGGAGGCGCCGGCAACCGCAGTCAGCTCGCGCAGTGGCGCGGCATGTTCGAAGAGGGATGGCGCTCCGGGGTGCTGCCCCCGATGGTGGTGGCGATGCCGTCGGCGACCAGCCGGAGCTACTACGTGGACTACCACGATGGGTCCGAGCGCTGGACCACGTTCCTGGCCGGGGAGTTTCCGCGCGCGGTGGCCGCGCGGCATGGCGGTGACCCGGACCGCGTCGCCATCGCCGGATACTCCATGGGCGGCGTGGGCGCCCTGCGTGTGTCCTTCCTGCATCCGGAGGCGTTCGTCGCGGCCGCCGGGATGGCGGCCGGCATCGACCCCGCCCTCGAGTTCGACGCCCTCCCGGCCTGGTACGAGCCGTGGAAGGAGCCGCGACTCGGCGACCGCTTCGGCACACCGGTGGACCCCGCCTTCTGGGCGGCGAACAACCCGGCGAGCATTGCGGCGTCCGATCCGGACCGGCTGCGCGACAGCGGCCTCGCCATCCTCGTCGAGTGCGGCGCGGAGGACCAGTTGCATAACCACGTCGGCAACGAGTTCCTGCACCGCGTGCTGAGCGACCACGGGATTCCCCATGAGTACCGGCTGGTGCTGGGCGAGGGTCACGT
>JAPPHP010000401.1 GCA_028821035.1 Gammaproteobacteria bacterium
AGGCGCCGCGCGTGGGATGGCTCGAAATCCTGAATCTCGCGGAACGCCTCGGGTCCGGGCCTTCGCTGATTCCGTCCGAGATCGACGACCGGATGTTGATGGTGGCCCTCTCGAACGAACTGATTGGCGAGAATGGCTTCATCTGGGACCTGCGGATCGTGATGCTCGGGCTCGGCGGGCCGGAACAGGCGGCCCGGGCGCGCGTCCGGAACCCGATGTACGACCAGTACGGCTACAGCGAGGAAGCCGCCGCACAGGGCATCGCCCGCGCCCGGGCGGTGGTGGACCGACTGACCGCCCAGCTCCTCGCCCAGCGCGACGCGGGCCGCCGCTACATCGTCGGCGACGCGCTCAGCGCCGTGGACATCTACTGGGTCTACTTCTCACAGGCCGTCGGGACGTTCCCGGAAGCGGTCTGCCCGATGCCCGAGGGGATGCGGACCGTCTACGACGCCGTCGGCGAGATGCTCGGCGAGCGGGATCCCATTCTCGTCGAGCAACGCGACCGGGTGCTCGCCGAACACGGTCTGCCGATGGACTTCTGACGGGCGGGACTCAGGGTGAATCCTCGACGCCCGCCGGCTCCGGCAGTCCTGAAGGCGTGTCGCCCAGCCAGGCGACCGCGCCGGGCGTGCGCTCCCATCCCGCCCCGAACTCCCGGACGTACTCGATCGCCTCGTCCTTGCCTCCCAGGGTGATGTAGTCGTCTGACGGACGAGGCAGCTTCGCCCGGCGCAGTAGCAGCGCCGGCACGTGGCGGTTCGACTTCCTGGCCATCGCGAGCACGCGGCGGCTCCGCCCGGAGTCGCCGGAGTCTCGGAAGGCGGCGAGCGCCTGCGTGTAGGTCCATGCGGCGGTGCCATCGCCCTCGTATTCCTCGAGCAGCGTGTCCAGTTCGTCGTAGCGTTCCATCTCCTGCCAACTCGCGGCGAGCAGGTAGCGGATGCCCTGGTTGTCGTTGGGGTTGAGCCTCAGCAGGTCCCGGTAATGGGCAATCGCGTCCTCGCGCTCCCCGGAGAGCCAGAGCGCTTGGGCAAGGCCGGCGCGGGCCCGCATGTAGGGACGCGTGTCCAGCACTCCCCAGAAGTGACCGACGTCCTGCTCGAACGTTTCGGCGCCGACGGCAAGCTCCCCCGCTTCGACGCCGCGGCGGTACAGGTCGATGGCATCCGCCGCGCTCCCCGCCGTCTCCTCCGCCAGCAGCACGTACGCATCGGCGCAGAGGGGCGAACGCTTCAGCGCCTTGCGGGCGAGCGCGAGGCGCTGGCGCTTCGTGGGAGCCTCCCAAGCGTCGTACATGAATTCCTGCGCGGCGCGCAGGGCCTCCTCGGCCCGGCCGCCGGCGAGACCGCCGAGGAATCTCTCCATGGCGCGTCGATCGGGGATTGGGGCTGGCGCCGACTGGGCCTGCGGCTTGCGCTTGACGGGCTTGACCGCTCGCGTCTTCTTCCTGGGGGGCTTGCTCCGGGGCATCGTTCCGTTCGCTTGCTGCTAGGACTCAAGAAACAGCCTTTGGTCCCAGTACACCGGCTCTTCAAGACCCACATCGATGCGGTTCGGCATCCAGTCCGGGTGCCTGGTGTTGATGATGATGTTGCGCTCCATGCGCGCGACCACCGAGGGTACGAACAAGATGGCGCTCCGAGACTCCCGGTACCACTTGCTGCCGAACGCGCGTGCGGACGCGCAACTGGGGTGGGACCAATCCGGGAGAGAGTCCTTTGTGACGACCTCGTAGCTCACCCCTGCCGGTATCGAGACTTCGACGAAGTGCTGGTTCGGTGGTAGCACCCCGTTGGAGTAGACGAGTTTCTCGAGCAGGGCGGTGGAGTAGTGTTCCGAGGCGTAGATCACCTCCTCCCCAACGTCGTGCCACCTTGCCGCAAGCTGCTGGGCCCCTTCGGTGCTCCAGACCGAAAACCGGCCGTTCGGGTCGCCTATGCGATATGCCCGAGTCACCTCCCGCAGGACGCGCACGGTCATCAGACGGCGACACTGGCCTCAAGGCGACGCACCAGGTTGAGGACCGCTTCCGTGCCGGCCGAACTCGACCTCGCGAGGTCGAAGGGAGTCTCGTCCTCGAGTAACGGGTGCGGGCGATTGAGAAAAGTCTCAATGCCGTGCCGGTCTCCGTGGTAGACAAGGCTGATGGCATCGACGACCCGTCCGATGTCGTAGAGTCGTTCGCTGAGGGCCCTCGACAAGGGTTTGCCGGCCTTGCGAACCCTGCGTAGCGTGGCTTCGGGAATGATTGGGCCGATCACCAGCTTCCTGCCGAGCACATCCTCCAGGGCCGAGACGGCTGCCGGATTGAGGCCGTCGGAGATACGTCTCGCAAGCTGCAGATCACCGACCACGTCCGGCTCCCGTATGGCAAGAAGCCGGGCCACCCGAGCGGACTGATCCGCAGGCAAGCTGCCCGGATCGGCATAGGCTTGCAGGTTCATTGGCATCCTCTGAAGGGCTTCGTCATTTGACGATCGTATCACGATCACATGGCGCACGGCGTCGGTCGACCACCGCTTCTGGTCGTGGGATACGATAGGCGGATGACCGTACGCCGCGTCCTCGGCATCACGGCGCTCGTCATCGGCGCCGTCGTGCTCGCCGGCATCGGCGTGGTGGCCTATCTCTACTACGAGGGCCTGACCCACGAACCCCTGGCGGTCGCCTACGGCGAGAACTGCGGCGTCTGCCACGGCGAGAACATGGAGGGCACCGGGCAGGGCACGCCCTTGGTGGGCATCGAGTTCCGGCACGGGGAGACCGTCGAGGAGATCGCCGCGAGCATCGCCAACGGTTTCCCGGCACAGGGGATGCCTGGCTGGTCCGACATCCTGCCGGAAACGGAGATCCGCAAGCTCGCGATCTACATCTCCGAGCAACGCTCCGATCTCGGCCGGGACTTCAGGGTGGGGATGGCCCTCGAGATCCCGGAAGGGACCATCGGAAGCGCGCTGCACGATTTCCGGATCGAGACCTTTGCGGAGGGGCTGGACCCGTGGCCCTACTCCATCTCGCCGCTCCCCGACGGCCGGTTCCTGGTGACGGAGAAGAAGCGGGGCTTGCGCATCGTGTCGGCCGACGGCGAGCCGT
>JAPPHP010000344.1 GCA_028821035.1 Gammaproteobacteria bacterium
GCGTCGCCACGGGCTCCGGCACGACAATGCGCACGAGGGGCGCCAGGCTCACGGGTCCGGCCGCGCCCGGTCCTCTGGCGCCGGGCGCCGGGGCGCTCGTCGGCGCCCGCGACACCACCACCGCTAACACCACCAGGGCGAGGACGACCCCAATCTGCAGCGGACCGATCCAGCGGCGCCGCCGCGTCGAGGCTTCGTCGGGACGGATCGGCGGCTCCCCGCCGACCTCGTCCACGCTCGCCGCCTCGCCCGGGAGTGGTTCGACGCGCGGCGAGACTTCCTGCACTTCGGCCGGCGCCCCCGCTGCGGCGGACGCAGCCGCCTCCGGCGCGTCGGCACGCGCGAAGGCTCTGCGACTGAACAGGCGAGGCCTCTTGATCACCTTCATCTCTTTCATGCGAGGGGCAAGCCCTCGCGCTCCCCGCCGCGGCTCCATCGACGTATCCTCGATTCTACGCAAAAGCCGCAGGGATTCTTCGCTCGCCATGGATCGGGCGTCGCGCGCCAAGGCCGCGCAACACGGGGGTTATCATGTCGTCATGTTCCAGCTCGCGAACACGTGGCCCCGCTACCGCGGCAGGACCCAGCGCATCCTGGCCGCCTACCAGGTGTTCCTCGAGAACCCGACCGAGGGACTGCATCCGCAGCAGGTCGCGCGGCGCACGGGCATGTCGATGATGACGGCGGCCGCGCTGCTCGAAGGCGTGCCGGACCTGTTCGTGAAACTGCCCAAGCGCGACGGGCTCACCCGCTACCGCCTGAACAGCAGGACGACGGCCGCCGACCCCGATGAGATCGAGGCGTTCGTCCTGCGGGCGGCCCGGCGGGAGGGCTGGGTCCTCTATGCCGGACTCGCGATGGTCATGCTCGCCGTGCTCATGGTCGTGCTGCTGATGCGGGCGTCGTGACCGGCCGCCGACATGCCTGAGTCCCTGTCGCCCGAACTCGCGCGGCTCCGCGACGACACGGACGCGCTCGCCCGCGAGGTCCTCGCGCCCCTCGCGGAAGACGTGCCCGGCAACCGGCAGCGGATCGTCGCGGCGTCGAAGGACGCCGGCCTGTTCACGATGACCCAGCCCCGCGCCTTCGGCGGCACCGAGGCGACCACCCTGGCCCTGACGGTGGTGCGGGACACGCTCGCCAGCCACAACGTGTCGCACCTGCCGGTGTTCGGTCCCGGACCCGGTGTCCTCGCGGGCGCCGGAGAGCCGATCGCGAGCCGCTACGTGGCCCCGCTCATGGCCGGCGAGAAACGCGGCTCGTTCGGCTTCACCGAACCGGACGACGCCGAGCGCGCCACGTGGGGCCGGCTCGAAGGCGAGACGCTCACGGTGACCGGCCAGAAGTCGTACGTCACCGGCGGCGCGGACGCCGACTTCATCAATGCGCTCGTCGAGATCGAGGACGCGGGGCCGGCCATGGTCGTGATAGACACCGACCGCGAGGGAGTGCGTATCCGCGACCGCTTCGGTTCTCTGGATGGCACCCACCATACGTATTTCGAGTTTCACGACGTGGCGGTGCCCGCCGCCAACATCATCGGCAAGCCCGGCGACGGCCTGCCGCGCGCGCTGCGCCAGATCGGCGACACCCGAGTCGCCTTCGCGGCGGAGTCGGCCGGCCTCATGCGTTGGGTGCTGGACTTCGTGACCGGACACCTCGAGGCGCCGCACCGCAGCGGCCCGCCGCTCGGCGCGCGCGAAGGCGTGCGGCTGCGCTACGCGGACCTGCGCATCCAGGCTTACGCCGCCCGTTCGATGGTGTACCGCACGGCCCGGCTCGCCGACGCCGGCGAGAACATCGTCAACGAGGGCATCGCGTGCAAGGTGTTCGCCACCGAAGCCGTGGGCAACGTGGTCGACACCGCGATCCAGCTCGTCGGCGGTAAAGCCCTGACGATCGGCCATCCCCTCGAAACGCTCTACCGGAGAGTGCGCGCGCTCCGGCTCGCCGAGGGCGCCAGCGACATCCTCCGGCTGAACCTGGCGCGGGGTCGGCTGGACCTGGGGAAGGGTCGCATCTGACGCCTGGCACGCCCTGACACCGCGGCATGTGTGCAAATCTCACATGACATGTTACATTTGCACACATGATTGAACGTGAGATCCAATCCCGCCTGACGCGCCTGGTCGACCGTAATCCCGCCGTGGTCCTCATCGGTCCACGCCAGGTCGGCAAGACCACGCTCGCGATGACGATCGCGGCGCAACGGCCCGCCGCCTATATCGACCTGGAACTGCCCAGCGATGTCGCCAGGGTCGACGACATCGAACAGTATTGCGCCGAACACGCGGAAGAACTCGTGGTGCTCGATGAAGTTCACCGGGTGCCCGGGCTGTTCGCCCCGCTACGCGGCATCGTCGACGAGCGTCGGCGCGCTGGGACGGCGGACGGATCGTTCCTGTTCCTCGGCTCGGCTTCACTCGATTTGCTCCGCCAGTCCAGCGAGACGCTGGCCGGCCGCCTTGCGATCTGCGAACTGCATCCCCTGGCCGTTTCCGAGGTCCCCGCCCGGGACGTCCGGACGCTCTGGTGTCGCGGTGGCTTCCCGCGGAGCTACCTCGGACCGACGGACGCGGACAGCCTGGAATGGCGCCTCGCCTTCATCGAGACCTACCTCCAGCGGGACATACCCCAGCTCGGACCGCGCATCCCAGCCGAAACGCTGCGCCGCTTCTGGACGATGCTCGCGCACAACCAGGGGCAGACACACAACGCGGCGGCGCTGGCCCGTGGTCTCGACATCACCGGGACGACCGTCGGCCGATATCTCGACCTGATGGCAGACCTGCTGCTCGTACGCCGTCTCCGACCCTGGACGAGCAACCTCGGACGACGTCTGGTCAAGGCGCCCAAGGTCTACATCCGGGACAGCGGCATCTGCCACGCCCTGCTCGGCATCGAGACCCTGGACGACCTGTTCGGTCACCCCGTCATCGGGGGGAGCTGGGAGGGATTCGTCATAGAGAACATCCTCCGTGCGCTTCCCGCCGGAGCCTCATGGGGTTACTACCGCACGGCGCGAGGCGCCGAAGTGGACCTGGTCGTGGAGTCCCGGGGCGGCCTCTGGGCCATCGAATGCAAGCGCAGTTCCGC
>JAPPHP010000193.1 GCA_028821035.1 Gammaproteobacteria bacterium
CCGACCGCCCCCCCCCCCCCCGCGGGGCGTCCACCGGCGCCCGGCGGGTGTTCCACGACAGCATCAGGCGCACCCCGATCTCGATCCGCAGGTAGTACTTGCCCTTGACGAGCCATCCCTGCGCTTGCGCCGGCGTGTCGTAGGACGATACCCAGTGCCTGAGATCCTGCTCGATCCAGTAGTCGAAGAGCCCCTTGCGGAAAGCCTCCCGGGCCACGGTGGCGTCCCGGTACACGTCATAACGCAGGAAGTCGAAGTTGTAGCGGCCCCGGTTCGGCGGAATGTCCCGGCCCCAGTAGTCGGGCACGCGCTCGTATCGCACCCGGCGGCCCGGGTCGAAATCCGCCACCCGGTACGGACCGCTCCCGAGGTGCGGGACGAGATCGGGCTTCCGCGGGTCGCGGCCCTTCCAGTAGTGCGCCGGCAGGACGGTCATGAAGTTGAGGATGGTGAAGTTGGCCGCCGTCACGTCGGCATGGGTGTGCAGAACGAACTCCCGGTCGTTCAGCACCTCGATCGACGCGATCCAGCCCAGGACGTCCGGGAGGCCCGCGGCGAACGGATCCGTCCGGATCGTCTCCATCGTGTAGGCCACGTCCGCCGACGTGATCGGGACGCCGTCGTGCCAGCGGGCCTCCGGACGCAGCCTGAAGGCGATCGAACGCCGGTCCGGGGACACGGCGAGCCCCTCCGCCAGGTCGCCGTAGTATGCGTTCATCTCGTCCCCCGAGATCGTCAGCAGCCGGTCCAGGGTGAGGTCCGAACCGGGCGCCCGCGCCCCCGTGGACGACAGCGGCGCGAGGGTGTCGAACCCGCCCATGTGCGCCATCACGAGCGTGCCGCCCTTCGGCGCGTCGGGGTTGTGATAGTCGAAGTGGGTGTAGTCCGGCGGGTACTTCAGCGCCCCGAACATCGAGAAGCCGTGCCGGTACTCGATCCCGGGGCGACCGGCATCCGGCTCCGCGAGCGCGACGCCGGCGCTCGCAACAACGCACAGGACCGCGAGCCGGGACATTGGAGCTCAGGCGTCGATGAGGACGCCCGGATTGAGGATGCCGTTCGGATCCAGGCGCCCCTTGGCGGCCTTCAGCACCTCCGCAAAGAGGTCCGGGCGCTGGCGGTCCCACCCCGGGCGGTGCATGCGTCCCACGGCGTGATGGTGCGTGACCGTGCCGCCGGCGTCCACGACCGCGGCGGTCGCCTCGTCCTTGATCGCCTGCCACTGTTCGGCTTCGCCGCCGAGGGCCGCCGGGCCGTTCCACGAGTAGTAGGGGGCTGGCCCGTCGGGATAGACGTGCGTGAAGCGGCAGGACAGGGCAGCCCCCTCTCCGAGTACGTCGGCAAGCACCCGCGTCATCCGATCCCGCACCCCCGCGTCGAACTCGGGCCAGCGGTCCCACGTGATCGCCGTCTCGAAGGTGTCCGATAGCAGTCCCAGGCCGTTGGTCGCGCCGGCGTTGACGCCGATGAAGGCGTTGCGCCACGCCCCGACCGCGCCACCGCGGCCCGTGGCCTTCCCACCGCCGTCGTCGATCAGGATGTCTTCGTCCGCGACACGCCCGCCATGGTCGCGGGCCAGCGCTACGGCTTGCCGGATGTTCGCGCCCTGGGGGACGTCCGCCGACTCGAAGCCGATGATGAGCAGCGCCGATGTCCCGTCGAGCCCGGCGCTCGCGCCCGCTTCCACGGGGTCGAGGATGCGCAGGTTCGCGGGCCAGAGCTTCGCCTGCACGACCGCGCGCACCGCCTCCGTACCCGCCTGCCAGTTCGGGAACGCGATGCCGGCCGTGGCGCGGAACGTCGGGCGTTTCTGGAGGCGCAGCCAGCACTCGCTGATGATGCCGAGCGTGCCTTCGGAGCCGATCACCAGCCGGTCCGGGCTCGGGCCGGCGCCGCTGCCGGGCAGGCGCCGGGTCTCCATCCAGCCCGCCGGGGACAGCATGCGCGTCGACTCCACGAAGTCGTCGATGTGCGTGTGGTTGGTCGCGTAGTGGCCGCCGGAACGCGTCGCCACCCAGCCGCCGACCGTGGACCACGGGAAGCTCTGGGGGAAGTGACGCAGCGTGAGCCCCATCGGTCTCAGAGCCGCTTCCAGGTCCGGACCGAGGATCCCGGCCTGGAAGCGGCCGGCGCGCGAGACCTCGTCGATCTCGAGTACGTCGCTCAGGTGGTCGAGGTCGATGCTGACCGCGGCGTCCGACGCCTCGGGCACGTTCACGCCCCACACCACCGAGGTCGCGCCGCCGTAGGGAATCGCCGTGTAGCCGCCGGCGTCGCACCACGCGAGCACGGCCTCCAGTTCGTCCTCCGTGCGCGGATGCGCGACCGCGTCCGGCGGGTTGTCGAACACGCCGCGCAGGGCCTTCAGCAGCTCCATCGAGTGTCCGCCGTACGTATGCGTCGCGCGCTCGGCATGGTCCGTGGTCACGAACCCGGCGAGGCGGGCGGGGACGTCGATCCTGGCGGGACGCAAGGACACGTCGTCGAGGTCGGGGATGGGGGGCGGGTTCACGTCGCGCCCGAAGCGCGCCGACAGCCGCGCGGCCGAGGCATTGCGCTCGTCGTCGGACGGCTCGTCCGAGACGTATCCCCAGGTCCAGAAGCTACGGCGTTCGGAGCGTGCGGCCACGCCAGATGCCCTCTTTCGGCGATGCGATGCGGTAAGCTACCACGCTCGCGGTCCGAGCCCGGTCCGCCGATCAACTCAAGCCACAGGAAGCCCGTCCCGCCATGCGCGAAGCCGCCATAGCCGCCATGCAGGGGTTCATCGACGCTTTCAATGCGCAGAACCACGAAGCGCTGGCGGACACGCTCAACTACCCGCATATCCGCCTCGCCAACGGCGCGTTCACGGAAATTCCCACCCGGGAGGCCTTCATCGAACGCAGCCGCGCCGGCAAGCAGCGCCTGGAGGCGGAAGGCTGGGCGCGCACGACCGTCGGCAAGGTCGTGGCAATCCATGTCGGGCAGGACAAGGTGCACCTCGCCCTGACCAACGAGCGCCGGCACGCGGACGGCAAGGTGTACAAACGCTTCGACACGTTCTGGATCGCGACCTGCGTGGACGGCCACTGGGGCATCCAGT
>JAPPHP010000351.1 GCA_028821035.1 Gammaproteobacteria bacterium
GAGCCTGTGGCTTTCGCTCGACGACTCGGACGACGGACACGCGGTCCTCGCCCACGTGGCGTACGCCGCCGACCTCGACTGGGCCGCCGAAGAACCCATGGACCGCCGGTCGCGCAGGACCGTGAGCTTCTACCTTGACCATTTGTTGGCGGCCATGCGGGCGGATGGCCGACGCTGGCTGTTGGCCGTGGACGAAGTGGAGCATGTCTCCGCCAGCTCCGCCAGCGTGCTGGACTACCTGATCTGGCGTGGTCCCGCCAACCTCCATCTGGCGTTTGCAGGCCGCGAACTGCCCCACTCGATCGACGCGGCCACGCCGGTCGCCGCGGGACGGGCGGTCGTCGTGGGCTCGGAGGAACTGCGTTTCACGCGCGCGGACTTGGGGCTCTACCTTGAAGGTGGGGTGTCGCGCGAGCGGCTGAACGAACTGTGGACCGAGTCGCAGGGCTGGCCGATCGCCGCTTGCCTGCAAAGGAACGTGATCGAAACGGACTCGGAAGCGATGTCCGAGTTGTCCGTGAACTGGGTGGCCACACGACTCATGCGGGGCGTTCCCGAGCAGCATCGGCGTTTCCTGCTGGAAGCGGCTTGTTTCGAGCGGGCGGACCCGCAGCTGTTCGACGAGGTCCTTGGGGTCGGGGCGACCGAACGTCTGGGGCGGCTTCCGGCAATCCGGGGTCTCGTGCAGGGGATCGATGGCGGAAAGACGTTCGGGCTGCACCCGCTCGTTCGCCAGCACGCCGAGAACGAAATGCGGTTGCATGGCGGGGGCGGCGACGTTCGTCGCCGCATCGCACGGGCGTTGGCCGCCCGCGGACGGACGCTCGAAGCGATGCGTCAGGCAGCCCGAATCGGCGACGACGTTCTGGCCGCGGAGATCCTTGAGAGCGCCGGGGCGGTCCGCGTCGTCCTCACGGACGGAGTACGCGCGCTACAGGCTGCGACTGCGCTTCTGTCCGAGAAGACGGTGGAGACGTCTCCCCGGCTCGTGTTGGCGCGTTACGCCGCTTCCGCAACCGAGAGTCCGGCGGACGAGTTACCGCTCTACGAGAGCCTCCTGGCGCGGGACCGGGGAGAGGGCGACGTACGCACCACCGGCGAAGACGAACTGCGAATCGATGCCCTCATAGTCTGCGGCGTCCACCTGATGGCCTCCTGTGCCCCCATTGGCTCGGACGAAGTACGATCGGTGATGCAGCAAACCGAAGGGATCCTGGCTGCCGGCGAGTCGGACCCCGTCGTCGTGGGCGGATTCTCCTACGGCCACGCGGTCTATCGCTCTGAGACCGGCGATCTCGCCGGGGCGCTGGCGGCTGTACGACGCGTCCGCGATGTCGGCCGATCATGTCCGGCCATCGCGCTGGAGGCCCGCATTCTCGAGGGCGCGATCCTCTTCGAGCAGGGCGTTTCGGAGGAGTCGGCGACGGTGCTCGCGCAAGCGCAAGTCGACGCCCGGCGGGCTTTCTCGGACAATCTCGATTCGATTGGAGCGGCGTTCGTCGCGCAGGCGGCGCTCGAGACCAACCGGTTCGAGGTGGCCGAACGGTATGTGCCGTCCCTTTCCCAGCTTGCGGGCATGGGAGCGTGGCTGGGCGTGTACGCGTCGGCGCTCGATGTCCGAATCGAACTCGCGTTGCGGCAGGAGGTGCCCGTTCAGGCGCTTCACGTCGTGGAGAGGGCGTTGGCTTTCGCCCAGACCGATCGACTCCAGGGCCTGGAACGATGGTTGTCCGCCGTCCTGGTGTCGACTTTGGCGCGAGTCGGACGGACGGACGAGGCCGCGGAGCTTGCGGCAAGCACGTTACCGAAGGTGGCGGACCTGTACCGCGACGACGGGACGTTGGGGTGGCGCGAGATCGAAGCCGTCAGCAGCGCGCGAGTACGGGTGCTGTTGGCCCGGGGGGAGTACGCCGCGGCGCTGACGCTTGGACGCTCGTTCGCCGCATGGGCCCGAAACCGCGGTATCGTGCGGTCCCAGGCTCTGGCTGCGGCCCTCGCCATGCATGCGGCATGGCGCGGCGGCGACGCGGCGGCGACCGAACTTCTCATCGAGAGCATCGGGTTGTGTCAACGTACGGGATACGTGAGGGCCTTGGCCGAGCAGGCCGATGCGGCATTCGCCGTTGCCGGGAGCCTCGAAAGCGAGGACCCGGACGTTTGCGCTGCGGCGGAAGCGGTTCTCGGGATGTTGCGGCGTCCGGTCGGCAGCGGCGACGGGGCAGACTTCAGCCCCCGCGAACTGGCGGTGCTGACCCGGCTCGATTCCGCCGACAGGGAGATCGCGCGCGTGCTCGGACTCACGCAAAGCGGCGTTCGCTACCATGTGAAGAAGATCTTGCGCAAGCTCGGCGTCTCCAACCGCCGCGAGGCGATGCGGGAGGCTCGCCGGTTGGGAGTCGCCCCCCCCCGGCGGCGCCCCCCTTGGCTCGGAAGAGCGAATAGCAGCGAATAACGGCGAATAGAGTGAACTCCGCTCGACGTTGGCGCGAAGCCGCGGCACGCTCGACGATGCGCAAGGGTTGGCCGTTGTCGCCCAGGGGTAGTGGAGCGGTAGGCGCAGGGGTAGCGGGGCGGTAGCGCAGGGGTAGCGCAGGGGTAGTGGGACGGTCGCCACGCCAACAGCCCGAATCTGGCGAACCGGACTGCCGAAAAAAGAAGGCCGCTGTCGTTGCCCGCCAGCTCGCGGTTTGGCAGCTTTCCCTTGAGTTTCGCCAACGGCCAGTCCGCCACTATGCTCCCGCGCCGCGACACGGATTCACAATGCCCCCCCGCAGGTGGCTAGCGGCATGTCCCCCACACCTGCTCGAACGCAACGGCCCGCCCCGTGGCGGCGCGCGCTGGCGGGCGTCCCGATGATCGCCGCCAGCGTGGCCTTCGCGAACGGTGGCGAGCCGATCAGGCCCGTTCCCGCCCCCGATGTCGACTGGGCGCGGGCGGCGCTCGGCGAGCGGCTGTTCCACGAAACGCGGCTCTCGAAGGACGACACGGTGTCCTGCGCGAGTTGCCACGATCTGGACAGCGGAGGCGATGACGGCCGCCGGGTGTCCGTCGGCATCGACGGCGAAGTCGGTCCGATCAACG
>JAPPHP010000291.1 GCA_028821035.1 Gammaproteobacteria bacterium
AAGCAACTCCCCGAGCCGGGCGAGCGCCGCTTCCCGGTTTCGCGCCTGGCTGCGATGCGTCTGCGCGAAGATGACGATCTCGCCGGTTGCCGCAAGGCGCTGCCCCGCCGCCTCCCTGAGCCGCCGGGCCCACCCTTCGGGTAGCCCGGAGCGGCCTACGTCGAAACGCAATTCGACCGCGGTCGAAACCTTGTTGACGTTCTGGCCGCCCGGGCCCGAAGCGCGCACGAACTTCCAGGTCAGCGCTTCCTCGGGCACCTCTACGCCGTTCGCGACCTCGACCTGCGCCATCGCGTCTCAGTGCTCGAGGCCGAGCGCGTCGCAGAGGAAGCCCATGTAGCCCTTGCTGGCCGCGAAACGTTCACCGACCGCGTCGGCGAAGCCCGGACTGCCGGCCTCGGATCGATCGATGTTGCACACCGCGATGTGGTCCTTGCGCTTCAGGTCCTTGAGGTACGGGTGGTCCGGCGGATACCCCCGTGGCGGGCGCTTGAGGCTTCCCCCGCCGAGATCGAAGACGCCGCGGAAGCGCCGGTTGTCCCGCACCCGCTTCCACTTCGCGGGGTGCTCGAAGATTGCGGTGCGAATCGCTTCGAGTGCGCCCCGCTCGGGATGCCACATGCCGGCCGCGAGAAAGCACGTCTCGCCCTCGATGTGTACGTAGAAGCCTGGCGCGTGCACGTCCTTGCCCCGCTCGTGGCGGAACTGCATGCCGATGTTGGTCTTGTAGGGGGTCTTGTCCTTCGAGAAGCGGGTGTCGCGGTAGACGCGCATCAGCGATCCGCCGGTCCGCTTCGGAATCGCCACGAAGTGATCGGAGATCGCCGGAAGCCGCGCGTTCATGGCGGCGATGAAGTCCAGCGCCGGCTCGAGCACCGACTCCTCGTAGCGGTGCTTGTTCTCGTTGAACCACGGCCGTTCGTTGTTCTGTTCGAGTTCTTCGAGAAACCTGAAGGTCTCCGCCCCGAACCCCTGGAAGTCTCCCATCTGTCCGTTCCGTGGTCGCCCCGCGTCGGGGCGACACACTAAGCGCTCGTCCGGGACACCGCAATTGTGCGCGTATGATGCCGTGCCATGCAGGAACGCACCGAAGCCGGCCGCGCGCCGGCCGGGGGCGCCCGGCGGACGGTGCGCGACTACATGGGCCGTGGCCCCTGGTTCACCGTCGGGGTCCTCACGGCCGCCAACTCCTTCGCCTTCCTCGACCGCCAGGTCCTCGGGCTCCTGATCGAGCCCGTCCGGGCGGACCTCGGGCTCACGGACACGCAGATCAGCATCCTGATCGGGTTCGCCTTCGCGATCTTCTATTCGGTGTTCGGCATCCCCATCGGCCGCCTCGTCGACGCGCGCTCACGGCGTCTGATCATCGCCGTCGGCATCGCGGTCTGGAGCCTGGCGACGGCGGCGTGCGGTCTCGCGCGGTCCTTCGGGACACTGTTCCTCGGCCGCATCGGCGTGGGCGCCGGGGAGGCCACCCTGGGTCCCGCCGCCATGTCCATGATCTCCGACCTGTTCCCGCCCGAGCGCAGGGGCACCGCCATCGCCGTGTTCATCACCGGGGCGGCGATCGGGTCGGGCTTCGCCACGGTGCTGGCGGCGACCGTGTTCGCCGTGCTGGAGGACTTCGCGGAGATCGCCCTGCCGGTCGTCGGCACGGTGCGGCCCTGGCAGGTCGTGTTCTTCGTCGTCGGCCTGCCGGGACTCCTGGTCGCGATACTGGCGCTGGCGATGCGCGAACCCGCCCGGGGCGACACCGTCGGCACCGCGGGCATTCCGCTAGGCGAGGTCTGGGCGCACGTGCGCGAACACGCCGTGCTGATCGCGAGCACCCTCATCGGCTTCAGCATCCTCGCCATCAAGTCCTACGGCATCGCGGCGTGGGTCCCGACCTTCTTCGTGCGAACCCACGGCTGGTCCGTGGGCGAGGCCGGGATCTACTTCGGGCTGACCCTCGCGATCACGGCCACGATCGGCGCGATCCTCGGCGGCCGCCTGTCGGACTGGCTCGCGGGTCGGGGGATGGGCGACGCGAAGATCCAGATCGCGATCCTCGCCAACCTGCTGACGCTCGTTCCCATCGTGGCCTATCCGCTCGTGGCCAACGACATGGCCGCCATCGTCCTCGTCGCCGTGTACTACCTCTTCGCCGCCGCCACGACCCCCATGGGAGCCGCGATCGTGCAGGAGATCACCCCGCCGCGCATGCGCGGGCAGATCTACGCCGTGTTCCTGTTCACCTCGACGCTGGTCGGCATGGGGTTCGGGCCGCTCTCGATCGCGCTCATCACCGACAACGTCTTCGGCGACCCGGCCGACCTGCGCTACTCCCTCGCGATGGTGCCGATGGTCACGGTTTCCCTGGGGCTGGTGTTCCTGCTGGCCGCGCGGCGCCGATACAGGGCGCTTCCGCAGGTGTACTGACGGTCGGCGCTATACTCGCGGCGATCCCTGCCGCAGTGTGTCGAGGCCGAGTCATGCTGACGTCCGACCAGATCGACCGGTACCGCGCCGACGGTTACGTCATTCCCGACTACCGCGTTCCGGAGCCCGTGCTCGCCGACATCCGCGCGACCCATGACCGGCTGATCGAACGCCACCCGCAGTTCTCGGACTACTGCCCGGCGCTCCTCGCCTTCGACACCGGTTTCCTGAATGTCGCACGCATTCCCGAGATCCTGGACATGGTCGAGCAAGTCATCGGCCCGGACTTCGCCCTCTGGAACTCGAGCTTCTTCGCCAAGCCCGCCCGCAACGGCACGCGCACGCCCTGGCACCAGGACGGCGAGTACTGGCCGATCCGGCCGCTCGCGACCTGCTCCGTGTGGATCGCGGTCGACCGCTCGACGACGGAGAACGGCTGCTTGCGCGTGATCCCGGGCTCCCACCGGGATCGGCGTGTCATGGCGCACCGGTTCAACGGTGCGAAGGGGCTCAGCCTGCCGCTCGAGCTCCTGGCGGAGGAATACGAGGAAGGCGACGCGCGGGACATCGTCCTCGAGGCGGGCCAGGTCTCCCTGCACGATGTCTTCCTCGCGCACGCCTCCGAACCGAACACCTCGGACCGCCCGCGCCGCGGCA
>JAPPHP010000312.1 GCA_028821035.1 Gammaproteobacteria bacterium
ACACGCCGCGACTGCACATCCGCAAGTTCGGTATCGAGGCCGACGGGTCCCTGTCGGGCGGCGACGTGTTCGCGGAGTCGACCGGGCCGGGGAGGGGCGCGCCGGACGGGCTCAAGACGGACAGCGCCGGCAACGTCTTCTGCGCCGGTCCCGGCGGTGTACACATCTATCACCCGCAGGACGGTACCTGTCTCGGCGTCATCGAGACCCCGGAGTTCTGCGCCAACTTCACCTGGGGCGGGGATGACTTCCGCACCTTCTTCCTGACCGCCTCCACCGCGCTTCACCAGGTGCGAGTGAAGGTGCCCGGGATTCCGCTGTTCTGACACCCGTGGAGGCCTTTCGGGATCTCCTGCCGCCCTTCCCGGAGCCGCCGCTCACGATCGCAGTGAGCGAGTGTCTCACCGGTGCGCCGGTCCGCTACGACGGCGGTCACCGCGCGTCCGCGTGGCCACGTCCGGCGCTCGAAGGGCTGTACGAGTTCCGGCCGATCTGTCCGGAGGTCGGTATCGGTCTCGGGGTACCCCGCCCGCCTATCCGGCTCGTCGGCACAGCCGCCTCACCGCGCGCCATCGGCGTCGAGGATCCCTCGCTCGATGTCAGCGACCGGCTGCGCGCGTACGCGGGGACACGGCTCCCGGACCTGGACGACGTCGACGGGTACGTCTTCAAGGCGCGCTCGCCGAGCTGCGGGCTCAAGGGGGTGGCGTTGCACGCCGAGCCGGACGGTCCTGCCGCGCCGGAAGGGACGGGGCTCTTCGCCGCCGAAATCGCCAGGGCGCGACCTGCCCTGCCCCTCGTGGACGGCGAGAACCTCTTCGAGGCCGGTGCGCTCGAGAGCTTCGTGACACGCACCTTCGTCCATGCCTTCTGGCGCCGAACCACCGCCCGGGGCATCGACGCGTCGCGGCTCATCGCTTTCCACAGCGCCTGCAAGTACCTCGTCATGGCGCATGACGTGTCGGCGTACCGACGCCTCGGACGCCTGCTGGCCGACCTCTCGGGGAACGTCGAGGCGGTAGCCGGGCAGTACCTCGAGGCGCTGATGCGCGGCCTCGAGACCCGACCCACGCGGAGCAGCCACACCAACGTCCTGCAGCACCTCCAGGGATACCTCAAGGACGCCGCCGAGCCTTCGGAGCGGCGGGCGGTCGCTGCCTCCATCGAACGCTACCGGGACGGGGAGACGCCGCTCGAGACGCCCCTGCAGGACCTCCGGGAGCGTCTCCTGACGGCAGGCGCGCGCTATGCGTGCGACCAGTACTACCTGCACGTGCCACGGGTTGCCTAGCTTCCCTGGCGCTGTATGCCCAACCAGCGCTTGTTGTCGTTATCCGCAGGAAAGTGACGCTCGGAGAGCATTTTTCGTGCAGAAAAGTACGAAATCCCTCCAATCTCCGTAGCGTTCGCCTCTCGAACGAGATCCAACGACAGCGTGTTGTCTTGCCCTTCCGCCCCTGCGACACTCCGGTCGCGCTCAACCGGAGTTCCCCACGCATGGCGATCCTGCGGTCGACAGTCGACGCCCGCGACCCGTCCTTTGCGGCCAACGCGGCCCATCACCGGCAACTGAGCGCGGACCTCAGGCAACTGGTCGAGACGATCGCCCAGGGCGGTGACGAACGTTCCCGGAAGCGCCACACCGGGCGCGGCAAGCTGCTGCCGCGGGACCGCGTACGCGGACTCCTCGACCAGGGGTCGCCGTTCCTCGAGATCGGTCAGCTCGGCGGTCACGGCCTCTACGACGACGACATCCCGGGCGGGGGCATCGTCACGGGGATCGGGCGGGTCTCGGGCAAAGAGTGCGTGGTCGTCGCGAACGATGCGACGGTGAAGGGCGGCACCTACTATCCGATCACCGTCCGGAAACACCTGCGCGCCCAGGAGATCGCGCTGGAGAACGGCCTGCCCTGCGTCTACCTCGTGGACTCCGGCGGCGCCTTTCTGCCCATGCAGTCCGGCGTGTTCCCGGACAAGGACCACTTCGGCCGCATCTTCTACAACCAGGCCAACCTGTCCGCCGCGGGCATCCCCCAGCTCGCCGTCGTCATGGGCTCCTGCACCGCCGGCGGAGCGTACGTGCCCGCCATGTGCGACGTGGCGATCATCGTGCGCGGCCAGGGCACGATCTTCCTCGGCGGGCCGCCGCTCGTGAAGGCCGCCACCGGCGAGGAAGTGGACGCCGAGACCCTCGGCGGGGGCGAGGTGCACTCGCGGACTTCCGGGGTCACGGACTACCTGGCCGAGAACGACGAGCACGCCCTCGCACTCGCGCGGGAAGCCGTCGCATCGAGTCACGTGCGTTACCGCCGCACCGTGGACGTGACGGAGTCACAGGACCCCGCCTATCCCGGCGACGAACTCTACGGGGTGCTGCCCCGGGACACCCGGACCCCCTACGACGTACGCGAGGTCATCGCGCGGCTCGTGGACGGCTCGGACTTCGACGAGTTCAAGCAACTCTACGGCGACACCCTGGTGTGTGGCTTCGCGCGGATCTTCGGCGTGCCGGTGGGCGTCCTCGCCAACAACGGCATCCTCTTCTCCGAGTCCGCCCTCAAGGGCGCGCACTTCATCCAGCTCGCGGACCGCCGTGGCGTGCCCCTGCTCTTCCTGCAGAACATCAGCGGCTTCATGGTCGGGCAGAAGTACGAGCACCAGGGGATCGCCAAGGACGGCGCCAAGATGGTGACCGCGGTGGCTTGCGCGCGGGTGCCGAAGTTCACCGTCGTCATCGGCGGTTCGTTCGGCGCGGGAAACTACGCGATGTGCGGGCGCGCATACGGTGCGCGCATGCTCTGGACCTGGCCCAACGCCCGCGTGTCGGTGATGGGCGGCGAGCAGGCCGCGCATGTCCTCGCCACCGTGCGCGGCGACGGCATGGCGGCGCGCGGACAGGAGTGGCCCGATACGGACCGGGAAGCGTTCATGGACGGCATCCGGGGGCAGTACGAACACGAGGGACACCCGTACTTCGGCAGCGCGCGGTTGTGGGACGACGGCGTGATCGATCCCGTCGACACGCGCCGCGTGGTCGGCCTGGCGCTCACGATGGCGACCCGCGAACTCGA
>JAPPHP010000173.1 GCA_028821035.1 Gammaproteobacteria bacterium
CGCGTTTCGAGGACGGCCAGATCGTCGAAGTGGACGGAGATGCGGGCGTGGTGCGCTTCGTAGAAGCGGACTGACCGCGCACCGGCTGGCGACGGGTCAGGCCACCCGGACCATCGTTGGGCGCTGTCGGTGGGGCTCCGGTCGGGCGACACGATCGGGTTCATGATGGCCAACCGGCCGGAGTACGTCCCGGTCTGGAGCGGGCTCGCGAAGGTGGGCGTCAAGGCCGCCCTCGTCAACACGAACCTCGTCGGGTCCAGCGTCGTGCATGCGCTGCAGGTCGCGGGTGCGGACCGGCTGCTGCTCGGGGCCGAGTGTGCCGGTAATGTCGCGGACCTCGCGGACGATGCGCTGTCCAACCTCTCGGTCTACCTGCTGCCGGAAGAGGGCGCGGATACCCCCCTCCTGCCCGGGGCCGACGACATCCGGGAAACCCTTGCCACGCAGCCGGACACCGACCCGGACCCGTCGCTGCGGGCCTCGGTCCGCACGGGTGACTCGGCGTTCCACATCTACACCTCCGGCACGACCGGCCTGCCCAAGGCGACGCACTTCAATCACCAGAAGCTGGCGGCTTTCGGTCTGTCGAGCGCCCTGTTCGGGCTGAAGCGGGGCGAGGTGGTCTACTGTCCGCTGCCGCTCTACCACGGAGCGGGCGGTGTCGGCGCCGTCATGATGGCGATGGGCGTCGGCGGGACGGTGGCGATCGCGCGCAAGTTCTCCGCGTCGAAGTTCTGGGACGACGTGCGGCGGTACGACGCGGTCGGCGTCATCTACATCGGGGAGCTGTGCAGGTTCCTGCTCAACCAGCCCGAGCACCCTTCAGACGGGGATCACAACCTGCGCTGGATGTTTGGCATCGGGTTGCAGGCGGACGTATGGGAACCGTTCCAGGAACGTTTCGGGATTCCCCGCATCATCGAGGGATACGGCGCCACCGAGGCGAACGTCGGCGGTGTCAACTACACGGGCAAGGTCGGGTCCGTCGGGAAGATCCGCGGCGGCGTGCTCCTGCGCTACGACGTCGACCGCGACGAACTCGTGCGCGACGCCAACGGCCACTACGTGGAGTGCGCACCGGGCGAGGCGGGGGAACTGCTCGGGCGGATCCCCGTGGGCCGGGCGACGCGTACTTCCGCAGCGGCGATCTCCTGGGGCGCGACGACAAGGGGTACTATTACTTCGTCGACCGCATCGGGGACACCTTCCGGTGGAAGGGCGAGAACGTCTCGACGCAGGAGGTGGCGGAGGCGCTGTCGGCGTTTCCGGGCGTGGAGGCGGCCAACGTGTACGGCGTCGAGGTGCCGGGTCAGGAGGGGCGCGCCGGAATGGCGGCCCTCGCCCTCGACGGGGGGTCGGACGCTCCGTTCGATGCGGCGGCGTTCTACGAACTCGCCGTCTCGAAGCTGCCGTCCTATGCGGTCCCCGTTTTCCTGCGGCTGCAGTCCGAGTCGGATGTCACCGGCACGTTCAAGCTGCGCAAGGTCGCGTTGCGCCAGCAAGGGTACGACCCGGGCGCGACGGACGACCCGGTCTACGTCCGGAACGATGCCGCCGGCACGTATGTCCGCGTGCGTGACGCGGCGGACGCGCGGGTGCGCTGAAGGCGGAGGCTCGAACCATGGCAGGCAGCGACATGCCCCTGGTGGTTGCCCTGGGATCCGCGGAGCCTCCAGACCTCGCGGAAGTCGGTGGCAAGGCCGCGTCCCTGATCCGGTTGCGCCAGGCCGGGTTCGAAGTCCCGCCCGGCAACGTGCTCACGGCGGCCTTCTTCGAGCCGTGGCTGGCGAGGATCCGGACGTCCCCGGAGTGGGCGTCGTTCCTGGAGGCGCAGGGCAAGGACCTCGATCGGCGTGGTACGCGGCTCGAAGAGGTAGCCGGAGAGCTCGCGTTCGCGGCCGATCAGCGTGCGGTACTCGAGCGGATCGCTGCCGGGCTCGGGGCATCGAGCTACGCCGTGCGCTCCTCGTCGCCGGAGGAGGACCTGTCAGGCGCGTCGTTCGCCGGGCTCTACGAGACGGTCCTCGGCGCGGTCACGGGGTCCCTCGAAGACGCGGTGCGCCGTTGCTTCCGCTCCTGCCTCGATCCGCGGGTACTGGTTTACAAGCGGAAGACGGGTTTCGAGGACTTGGATCCGAAGATCGCCGTGATCGTGCAGGAGCTCGTGGACAGCGAGGTCGCAGGCGTCGCGTTCTCGCTCAACCCGCTGACCAACGACTTCGACGAGGTGCTCATCAACGCGAGCTGGGGCCTCGGGGAAGCGTTGGTACAGGGCGAGATCACGCCGGACACGACGGTCGTCGACGCGGTGACCGGCGAGATCGTCGAACAACGTCTGGGCGACAAGGGCGGCGACCGGCCGGACCAAGCGTGTCTGGACCAGGATCGCATCGCGGAACTCAAGGACACCGTCAAGCGCATCGAAGCCCTCTACGACGAACCGGTGGACGTGGAATGGGCCTACGCCGACGATGGCCTCAGGATCCTCCAGGCGCGGCCGATCACGACCTATGTCCCGCTGCACGAGTCGCTGCAGACGGCGCCGGGAGCGCCCCGCCGGTTGTACATGGACCGCTACCTCGCCGAAGGAATCACGATGAGCGAGCCCGTCTCGCCCATGGCCGACGACGCGATGGAGACGCTGATCAGGATGTTCATGGCCTGGCTGTTCAACCGGCCGCCCGGTGCGCTCGATTGCGGGGCGTGGGGGCTGCACCTCGGATGCGGCCGGGGGTACATGGACATCTCGATGTACCTGCACCTCGTGGGCGACAACGAGGAGCGGCTCGCGAAGCTCAGCGAGGAGGGGAACCAGCTCATGGCGCAGGTCATCCTCTCGCCGGAGATCGACAGGTACCGGTTCGAGAAGCCACCGCGACACGTGCGCCTCCCGCGCCTGCTCGGTCGGCTGCCGCGCCTGCTCTGGAACGCGCGGCGGGCGGCGACGACGCTCTTGCGCCCCGTGTTGAACCGCGCGCGGTTCGAGCGGGACTATGCGGCCGCGATCGCAGCGCTCGATGCCTGGCTGGCCCGCCCGCCGGATCCTTCGG
>JAPPHP010000335.1 GCA_028821035.1 Gammaproteobacteria bacterium
CGTTCCGGCGTCTCGCTGTCGCTCAACGCCGATCCGCCTCCGGCCCAACCCCACCGCCCTTGGCGAGGGCGCGGCCAGCGTTCTGTCGTAGGGCAATCACGGCAGGAAGTGACGATAACTATAGGACGACCAAGGACTTGCGCCCCACGCACAAGCGGCCTGGTGCAATCTCCGGGCTAGTCCGCATCCCTTTGGTCAGGCGGCTCAAGCTGGCGCTCTGGGTCCTCGCGGGCCTGGCCCTCGCTGCGCTTTCCGCGATCCTCGTGATGGACAACGGGACCCCGGTGCGCCTGCGACTGCTGGCCTACGAGACGCCCCCGGCCCCGGTGTTCGTCTGGCTCTTCGTCGCCCTCGGCGGCGGGATCGTTGCGGGGTTCGCCCTTGCCTCGGTCAGCCTGCTCAGGGGTCGCGTCGCCCAGCGGCAACTGCGCCGCGAGCGGGACCGCAGCGTGCGTGAACTCGACAGGCTGAAGGAGGCGGAGGAGGCGGTGGAGCCGGAGAAGGCCGAGTAGTCGGGGTCAACCCGAGAGCCCGGCCGCCCCCTCGAACTCCCTGGGCAGGTAGCGCGCCGCGCGCCTGGCGAGTTCGGCCTCCGTCGTGCGCCGCGTCGGCTGGAAGTCGACCCGGTGCTTCATCCACTGCCACAGCCGCCGGATTCCAGGATGGCGCCCGGTCACGCGGTCCGACGCCGGGAGACGCAGGTGTCCGTTCACCCACGCCGCGAGCTCGGCCGGCGTCGCGAGATCGAGCGCCTTGCGCCGGCGCCGGTATCCCTGCGCGGCGGCGCCGCGGTGGGCATGGCCATGCTTCTTCATCTGGCCGAGCAGCAGCCGCGCTGCCCGCGGGTCCCGCCGCAGGGCGTCCAGTTCCGTCCTGAACTCTTTCAGCACGTCGCGCCACGCCGCGTTCTCCACGGCTTTCTCGGTCAGGGTCCCTATGGCATGCGCGGCACGGTCCCGCTCCCGCAGGTTGCCCCGCAGCGCCTTGTCGAACACGGCGCGCCAGATCTCGGGGTCGCGCAGGCTGCCGTTCCGGCAGGGGCAGCATGCACGCAACGCGTCGCAGCGGGTGCGGTAGTCGTCGTCGCGCAGGGCGGCGAGCAGCCGGTCGATGTCTACGGTCATGGCGCCATTGTACGTGCCCGACAGCCGGTGCGGTCGCGCATTCGTTCTGCCGGAGAGGCGGCGTGGGACCGCCGCGCTTGCCGCGCGGGCGTGAAAATAGTGTCATGGACCTTTGCCGCTGACGGAGACAGCCATGCGAACTTCCCGTTCCCTCCTCCTGGGCGCCGCCGCCATCGCCTTCCTGGCGCCGCCCCTCAGTGCGTCCGAGGGCGCGATGGAGTACCGCCAACACACCATGGCGGCTGTCGGCGGACACACCACGGCGCTGTTCGACATCCTGACCGGAAAGGTGGGGCACACCGGGCATCTGGCGGCCCACGCGGAGGCCCTGAAGGCCATGTCCGGCATCGCCGGAACCCTGTTCCCCGAAGGATCGGAGGGCGGCGATGCACTCCCCGGCATCTGGGAAGAAGCCGAGGACTTCGCGGAGCGACTCAGCGCCTTCGAGGCGGCGGCCGGCAACCTGAGCGACGTCGTCTCAGCCGGTGGTGAGGTCATGCCCGCGGCGATGGAACTCGGCCAGGCTTGCAAGGGCTGTCACGACAACTACCGCGCGGAGTAAGCGCGACCTAACGGTCGCGGCCCGTCCTGGTGGACGGGTGGGAGTTTCGCTGGCGCGAAACTCGGGAATTGGCCGGCCGCCGGGGCGTTACAGCAGCCGTAGCGCCACGTAGACGAAACCGCCGGTCAGGGCGATCGTCGCCGCTGCCCGCAGGAGGTAGTGGTCCGTTGCGGGCAGGTCGACCGCCTTGCGCCCGGTGATCATGGCGAGCGGCGTCGGGTCACGCATCGCCCCGTAGACGACGTGGGCGGTGAGGTGGATCGAGACGAGGCCGATCACCAGCCAGAACGCCCGGTGATGCACCCAGTTCATGGCGTCGGCGATCTCTTCGTCGACGTAGCCGCGCAGCGGGCCGTTGAGGAAGATGTCGTCGGTCGCAAAGAGCCCCGTCGTCGCCTGCACGCCCACCGCCAGGAACAGCACCACGACGAGGGCGATGCCGGGCGCGGTATGCGCCTTCGCCGGCGAGTCCGCTGCCGTGCGAAGACCGGCGGCGAAGTGGGCGAGCACCGCGCGGGGGGTCGTCACGTAGTGGCGAAAGCGCACGTAGAGCCCTCCCCACAGACCCCACCCCAGGCGAAACAGCAGCAGCGCCACGATCGCGTAGCCGGACCGCTGGTGCCATTCCATCAGGGAGAAATCGCCCGCGAGACCCGTGTAGAGCGAGAAGAGCACGCAGCCGCCGAACAGCCAGTGCCACAGCCGGATCGGCAGGTCCCAGACGCGTGTCATGTCACCGTAGCCTCTTCAGTCAACGCGACCGCATGCCATGATGCATCAGGGCATGATCCCGTCGAAGCGGGTGTTGATCATGAGGTGGACCCAGATGCTCGCGAAGTAGCCGACGGCGATGATCCAGGTCCACTTCAGGTGACCGAAGAAGGTGTACATGCCCCGCGCCTGCCCCATCAGCGCAACGCCGGCCGCCGAGCCGATGGACAGCATGCTGCCCCCCACGCCCGCCGTCAGCGTCACCAGCAGCCATTGGGTCATGTCCATTTCCGGCTGCATCTGAAGCACTGCGACCATCACGGGGATATTGTCGACGATGGCGGAGAGGATGCCGACCATCGTGTTCGCGAACGTCGGCCCGAGCTCCACGTACATGTACTGCGAGACGAGTTCGAGGTACCCGACGAAGCCGAGGCCGCCCACGCACATGATGACCCCGAAGAAGAAGAGCAGGGTATCCCACTCCGCCCGCGCCACTTCCCGGAAACTGTCGAACGGCTGGATGTCGCCGGCCTCCGGCCCCGCTCGACGCCGCGCCAGGGACATCTCCGTCCGGTGCAGGTAGTGGCCGAAAATCTTGAGGTACGCGAGCCCCGTCATCATGC
>JAPPHP010000083.1 GCA_028821035.1 Gammaproteobacteria bacterium
GTCTTCCTCGCGCACGCCTCCGAACCGAACACCTCGGACCGCCCGCGCCGCGGCATGACCCTGCGCTACATGCCGACTACGTCCGTCTACGACCGGGAACTTGCCACGACGCAGGCGCCGGCTCGCCACCGGCGCATCGCGATGGCGGAACGGACGCTGTATCTCATGCGGGGCGAGGACCGCTCCGGGGGTCGCAACGACTACCGGATGCGATCGTAAGGAAGGGCGTTATGCGCGTACGGTCGCGGGAACGCTGTACGACTTGAGGTCGGCCACGAACTCCTTGAGCACCTGGATGCCGGTCGCTTCCGCCTCGCCGCACCACTCGCGGAAGGCCGCGAGCAGGTCCTCGCCACGGCCGCGCTGCGACCACACGTCCACGAGTTCGAGCCGCTTCTCGTAGATCGTCTTCAGCCGCGGGCTCACGCCCGTGATCTCGCTGATGCGCCGCCGCTGGCGGTCGTTGACCAGGTTGTCGTGACGGCACAGCACGGGCTTCGAGCGCCTGAGCAGCCGCCGCGTGCCCGCGTCGGCCCGGCGGGCCTCCTGCTTGACCAGCGGGGCGACGACTTCTTCCGCATAGCGCGACATGACGCGGAACCGGTCGTTCAGCACCGCCCACGTGGTGTCCATGTCGATGGAGGTCTTGCCCTCGACCCGCTCGACCACCGGACCCGTGGAGAGGGGCGTGGCCAGGCCGAGACGCTCGAAGAGCCGTATCCATGCCCACCCGAGATCGAACTCCCACGGCTTGACGGAGAGCTTCGCGGAGTTGGGGTAGGTGTGGTGGTTGTTGTGCAGCTCCTCGCCGCCGATCAGGATGCCCCAGGGCGCGAAGTTCGTCGCCGCGTCCGGACACTCGAAGTTGCGGTAGCCGAGCCGGTGGCCGACGCCGTTGACCACGCCTGCCGCGAGGAACGGAATCCAGAGCATCTGCACGGCCCACACGGTGAGGCCCAGCACGCCGAACAGTGCGAGGTTCACGACGAGCAGCAGGCTGACCCCGAGCGAGGTGTGGGGCGTGTAGACCCGGTTCTCGATCCAGTCGTCCGGGGTCCCCTTCCCGTAGCGTTCGAGGGTCTCGGGCGTGGCGCCGGCGCGATAGAACTCGGCGCCCTGGAAGAGAATGGCGCCCAGGCCGTGGATCTTGGGGCTGTGCGGGTCGCCGTCGACATCCGCCGCGGTGTGGTGCTTGCGGTGTACGGCCGTCCACTCCTTGGTGATCATGCCGGTGGTCAGCCAGAGCCAGAACCGGAAGAAGTGCTGCAGTCCGGGGTGCATTTCGAGGGCCCGGTGGGCAGAGAAGCGGTGCAGGTACACCGTGACGCTCACGATCGTCACGTGCGTCGTCAACAGGACGTAGACGGCGATGATCGGCAGGGAGAAACCCGCCGCGCCGTACCACCAGTCTTCGAGAATCACCGCCGGCACTCCTGATCCCAGATCCTACTCCAAGGTCCCACTCGCAGGGACGCTGGCCCGCTCGCCGCGGGGCCGCACATTTTGGCCGTTCGTCCGGGAAGATACCACCGTTCCGAGAACGTGGCACGCGTGGCGCGCGGCGCGACCGAAGCGCCCGTATTCGGCGGTCTACAATACGCCGGATCGTCGATCGGAGCGCCCCCCGTGGCCACCGCGGAAGACCTTGCCATCACTCTTGGCGTCGAGGAAGAGTTCTTTCTCGTCGATCCCGACTCCCGCGACCTGATCGCCGATCCCGACCCGGCGATCTTCGAGGCCTGCGCCGCGGCGGCCGGCCGCCACCACGTCGCGCACGAGTTCCTGCGCTCCCAGGTCGAGACCAGCACGCGGGTGTGCGCATCGATCGCGGAGTTGCGCGACGCCCTGGCCGAGACGCGTTCCATCGTGGTCGATGCCGCCGAGCGGCATGGCGCGGTGGCCCTGGCCACGTCGATGCACCCGTTCGCCGATTGGCGGGAGCAGGCCCCGACGGCGAAGGAACGCTACGAGCGCTTCGCCATCACCTTCCAGGAGAGCGTGCGGCGCCTGCTCGTTGGCGGCATGCACGTGCATGCCGGCTTCGGAACGCGGGACTCGCGGATCCGGGTAATGACCGCCCTGCGCCGCTACCTGCCGACGCTGCACGCCCTGTCCGGGTCGTCTCCGTTCAACGGCGGCCGCGAGACCGGGTTCAAGTCCTACCGGCTGACGATCATGGGCGCCCTGCCCCGCACCAGCCTGCCGCCGCCGCTGTTTTCGGACCACGACTACCAGACGCTGGTCGAGGACTACCGCACCCTGGAGTTCATCGGCGACGGCAGCGAGCTGTGGTGGGATGTGCGCCCTTCGGCGCGCTACCCGACGGTGGAGCTCAGGATCTGTGACATCTGTACGCGGCTCGACGACGCCGTGGCGGTCGCTGCGCTCTACGCGTCGCTGATCCGCAAGCTGCTGCGGCAGGACATGGCGGGGGGACTGCCCGCCGAACCTCCCACGGAGATCATCGCCGAGAACCGGTGGCTCGCGGCGCGCTACGGCGTGCTGGCGTTCCTGGGAGATGTCGGTGGCGGCGGCCGGGTGGACATCGACGACCACCTCGACGCGCTCCTGCAGGACGTGGCCGAGGATGCCCGCGCCCTGGGTTGCGAAGAGGAGGTGGCCCGCATCCGCGACATCGTCCGGGCGGGGACATCGGCGGACCGGCAGATCGACCTGTTCCGCCTGCGCCGCGTCGAGGGGGACAGCGAAGAGGAGGCGTTGCGCGCCGTCGTTGACGCGGCGGTGGCAGAGACTCGTCCCTGAGGGTTCTCCTGCGAGGGGCTCCGCCGCGCAGGAGTTTTCGCGAAGCGGAAACACCAACGCGCCCGCAGGTCGCGCGCGCCCGCCGGCTGAGGGCTCTTTTCTTGCGAGGGGCAAGCCCTCGCGCTCCCCGGCTGAGGGCTCTCTCTTGGGGGGGGGGGGGGGGGGGGGGGGGGGGGCGGGGGGCGGGGGGGGGGGGGGGGTGGGGGGGGGGGGGGCGCCGCGCTGACTGCGGCCTTGACCCTCAACCGGGAGACGG
>JAPPHP010000436.1 GCA_028821035.1 Gammaproteobacteria bacterium
CGAGTTCCTCGAGGTAGCCGACGATGACGGTCAGAGGCGTGCGCAACTCGTGGGAGACGTTCGCGACGAAGTCCTGGCGCATGGTCAGCAGGCGGTTGAGTTCCGTGACGTCGCGGGCCATGACGAGCGCCCGCTCCGCGTCGATGTCGATGCGCCGCAGTTCGATGCGCCGGGTCTCGTCCGCCGGCGCGGCGATCTCCACGATGTCGCTGTCGACCTCGCCGCGCAGGAGCGACACGATGCCGGGGTTGCGGACGAGCGCGACGAGGTTCTGGCCGTGGTCGTTGGCGGACAGTCCCAGGCGGTCGCGAGCCCCCCGGTTGTAGTCCTCGATTTCGCCGTCCACGCGCAGGATGACCCACCCGTCCGGGATCGTGTCGGTCGTGGTGCGCAGGCGACGCAGCGTCGCGACGAGGCCCCGGCTCCGGGTGCGGCCGATGCCGATCGCGCGGTACAGCCGGTCCGCCAGGGCCGCCCACGCCGCGTCGCGGCTCGCGGGACGCCCGAGCGGGCGCCGTGACCAGCGCGCGAAGCTGCGGAACTGGATGGCGTGCCAGGCGATGAACGCCGCAAGGGCCATGACGAGTCCCCAGGCGATGCTGCCGCTCAGCCAACCCACCAGCGCGGCCACCGCCAGCACGGCCGCCGCGAACGCGGCCGCCGCGAACGCGGCGCGGGCGCGCGCCAGGTCTCGGACGGTCACACCGGCGTCAAGCCTTCACGTCGCTGGTGGAGAAGCGGTAGCCGACGCCCCGGACCGTCTGGAGATGCGCGTCGGCGCCGAACGGCGCGAGGGCCTTGCGCAGCCGCAGCACGTGGACGTCGATCGTGCGCTCCTCGACGTACACGTTGCGTCCCCAGACCCGGTCGAGCAACTGCGCGCGCCCGAACGCCCGGTCCGGGTGCCGCATCAGCATCTCCAAGAGCCTCAACTCGGTAGGACCGACATGGACCGGAACGCCGTTGACGCTCAGCCGGTGGCTGTTGGTGTCGATCTCGACCGGTCCCACGACGACCTTGCCGTCCTCGGGATTTCCGGCGCGCCGCATCAGGGCCCGGATGCGGGCCACGAGTTCCCGGGGGGAGAAGGGCTTGGTGAGGTAGTCGTCGACGCCGGCGTCGAAGCTCTTGAGCTTGTCGTGCTCCTCGCCCCGAGCCGTCAGCATCAGCATCGGCAGGTCCGCCGTGAGCGGATCCCGCCGGAGGCGGCGCGCGAGTTCCACCCCGCTCATGCCCGGCAGCATCCAGTCGATGATCAGGAGCCGCGGCAGCGGGCCGTCGAGGATGTCGAGGGCCTGCTCGGCGGTCGCCGCCTCGACTACGTCGAACCCGGCGCGACCGAGGGAGAAGCAGAGCATCTCTCGGATCTCCGGTTCGTCCTCGATCAGGAGCACAGAGTTCCGGGGCACGTCCGTCAGGCTTCCACTCGAACGGTCGCGGGCATTTTTGTCGGGCAATGTGACATGGGTGTGAACGACGGTGCGCAGTATGCCACCGCCACCGCCGCAAGGCACCGTGCCGAGACGGTCGCTGCGCCGTTTCGGCGGGCCTGTCCGGCCGTGACGAAGGGCGCGTCAAATACGTTACGCTTGGAGGCGTCGAAACCAGCGGGAGGCGGACACACGTGGGGACCAGGAGACAGTTGCGGGCGTCCGACGGCTTTACGCTCGGCGCCTACGAGGCCTTGCCGGACGGGACGGCGCGGGGCGCCGTGGTCGTCATCCAGGAGATCTTCGGCGTCAACAGCCACATCCGCGAGGTGTGCGACGGTTACGCCCGCGACGGCTACGCGGTCATCGCGCCGCAGATCTTCGATCGCGCGGAGCGTGACGTGGAGCTCGGCTACGAAGAGGACGACATGGCGCGCGGCATCGGGATCGCGTTCCAGGGGCTCGACCGCGAGAACACGCTCGCCGACCTGCAGGCGGCGGTCGACGAGGCCGGGAAGTACGGCAAGGTGGGCCTCGTGGGGTATTGCTTCGGCGGCCTCCTCACGTGGATCGGGGCCTGCGAACTCGAAGGGGTCACGTGCGCCTCCGCCTACTACGGAGGCGGCATCGCGGGGGAGCTCGGCCGCACGGCGAACTGCCCCGTGATCATGCACTTCGGGGAACTGGACGCCCACATTCCCATGACGGACGTGGAGCGGATCAGGACCGCGCTGCCGGATGTGGACGTCTACGTCTACCCGGCGGACCACGGCTTCAACTGCGATCACCGGGCCAGCCATCACGGGCCATCGGCGGCCACGGCCCGCGAGCGAACCCTCGCCTTCTTCGGGGAGCACCTCGGCGCCGGCGGATAGTGTGGCCGCACCTCCGAGACCGCCCGGACGCCGCGTGAAACGTGGGTTTCCGGGCATCCGCCCCGCGGCGCCCGTGTCCTTGACATGCCCGGAGCGTTTCGTGATGCTTCCGCATCCTGAACTTGGGGGCGGGTATCAGGTCGAGCCGCGCAGGCAGGGCCGCGCAGGTCATCGACGCCCGGGCGTCCGGAGCACATGGCGACGGGCGCGGGCGGCGGGGTCCGGGAGCGCGCAAACGCTGCGGGCAGCGGCCACCAACTCCGGGAGACCCGCACCGCGGGCAGCGAGGCGAGCGCACGTCGCGGGGCGAAACGGTCCGACGCGGCGATGCCGACACAACGGACATCAGCATGGACATCAGCATGAGTAGTCGCATGAACAGACAACGAGTACACAGCCTCGCGGCCGGTCTACTCCTCGCGTCGGGGAGCCTCCTCGCCGCCGGCGCCGCCGGGGCGACGCTCGACGATATCTTCGCTGTCGCGGAACGCATCAACGATCAGGCCCGGACGTCGCAGGCCAGGATCGATGCGTTGACGGAGGAGACCCGCGAGCTCTACCACGAGTACAAGACCGTCCTGAAGGAAGTGGAGGGTCTGCGTGTCTACAACCGCCAGCTCGAGAAGCAGATCGCGAACCAGAACCGCGAGATGTCGCAGCTCTCGGAGTCCATCGACCGGGTGACGGTGATCGAACGCCAGATCACGCCCCT
>JAPPHP010000368.1 GCA_028821035.1 Gammaproteobacteria bacterium
GGCGCTGCTCGTCTGGCGGGCGCAGCCTGGCGCCCCGCCGACGATCCCGAAAGAGGCGCCGCCCCCGGCATCGGAGCAGCCGACTCTCGAGAACAGGGCTCCGACACCTGTGCCACCGCCGACCGTCGAGACGGCGCCCCCGGAGGCTTGCGTGTTGCCGCCGCCGGCGCCGCTGCCCGTCCTCGCCGAAAGCGACGCCGCGGTAGCAGGCGAAGTAACGAGCTGCGTTGGCGGGCTCGCGCCCGAGTGGCTCGCCGAGGAGGACCTTCTGCGCCGCGCGGCGACGGTCGTGGCGGGGGCCGCGGCGGGCCGGGTCCCGCGGGGGCAACTGGCCTTCATGGCGGTGACCGGCCCGTTCCGGACCGTGGAACGCAACGGCGTCGCATACCTGGACCCGGACTCGTACGACCGCTACGTGCGGTTCGTCGATACCGTCACCTGCGTGTCGCCCGAACGCGCGGTCGCGTTGATCGCCCGCTTCGAGCCGCTCCTGGCAGAGGCGATGGCGGCCCTGGGCGAGGAGGGGCCGGGCGTGCGGGCGGGTATAGATGCCCTGCTGGAGAAGGTCCTCGCGGTACCGATGCCGCAAGGGTTCGTACCGCTCAGCCGGCCCAACGTCCTCTATGAGTACGCGGATCCCTCCCTCGAGGCCCTCGACGACTTCCAGAAGCAGTTGCTGCGGATGGGGCCCGCGAACCTGGCGCGGCTGCAGGACCACGCGCGCGCCGTGCGGGCCGAACTCGCCCGTCCCGAGCCACCCGCGGCGCAGTCCTGTCCAGACGCCTGACCGTCAGGTCCCTTCGATCCGCACCGTCTCCCGGTAGCGGGACAGGTCGATGTCCTTGCGGAAGGGCGCGTGCTCGGCGAGCCACTCGATGTCCTGTTCCACGTGCCGGCGCTCCTCGTTGACGAACCGCCGCACGGCGTCCCGGAACCCGCTGTCCCGCACCCAGTGGGCTGAGTAGGTCGCCCGTGGCACGTAACCGCGCGCGATCTTGTGGGGTCCCTGGGCGCCCGCCTCGACGCGCTCGAGGCCTCGCTCGATGGCGAAATCGATGGCCTGGTAGTAGCACAGCTCGAAGTGCAGGAAGCGGTGGTCCTCGATGCAGCCCCAGTTGCGTCCGTAGAGCGCGTCGGAGCCGATGAAGTTGAGCGCGCCGGCGATGTAGCGCCCGTCCCGGCGGGCCAGGATCAGCAGGGTCTCGTCGGGCATGGTCTCGTTCAGGAGGCTGAAGAACCGCCGGTTGAGGTACGGCGTGCCCCACTTGCGATGTCCGGTGTCGACGTAGAACTCGTAGAAGGCGTCCCAGTGGCCTTCCGTGAGGTCGCCGCCGGTCACCCACTCGATCTCGATCCCGTTGGTGCGGGCTTCCCGACGCTCCCGGCGGATGTTCTTGCGCTTCTTCGAGGACAGGGCGGCGAGGAACGCGTCGAAGGACTCGTAGCCCGCGTTCTCCCAGTGGAATTGGGTGTCCATGCGCTGCAGCATGCCGAGCTTGCCGGCCCGCTCCCACTGCGCCTTGGGCAGGAACGTGAAATGCAGCGAGCTGACATCGATCTGGTGGGCCGCCTGCACGGTGGCCATCAGCAACTGGTCCTCGACCTCCGTCCGGTCCGGCGTGTCGGGCGCCAGGAGGCGGCGCCCGGTCGCCGGCGTGAACGGCACGCTCGACTGCAGTTTCGGGTAGTACTCGCCTCCGGCCCGGTACCACGCATGCGCCCATCCCGAATCGAACACGTACTCGCCGCGCGAGTGGGATTTCAGGTACATCGGCACGACGCCCAGCGCCCTCTGTCCGTGCAGGGGGTGTTCCGGGCCGGTCGTCGCGTCGGGTGTTTCGGACGCCTCGCAGAGCACCAGGTGGAACGGCTGCCAGCCGGTCTTGGTGCAGACGCTGCCGCTGGCCTCCAGGGCGCGCAGGAAGCGATGGTCGAGGAAGGGGTTGTACTCCGCTCCGTTCGCGCCGTCCGCCCTCGCGCACCGGTTCCACGCATCGGCCGGGACATCGGCGATGTCGTGCACGATCCGGGCCGTTCGTTCGGACAACGGGGGCGCTCCCGAGGGTGGCGAAGGCATTCTACGCCACCGAAGCCGTCGCCCTGACGGGCGCCGCCTCCGGCCCCAGCCCAAGCCGTTCCAGCACGGCGTCGGGCTTCGCGCTGCCCCGCGAAGTCCGACACCCTGCTCGCCCGGTCGGAGCGTACCGGAAACCGCGCGGCGGCTGATAAACTGCCGGGATGGACAAGAAGGCCCTCCTGTCCGAACTGCGCATAGACCGGTCCGAGGAGGCGTCCTCGAGCGGCCGCCCCATCAAGTGGTTCGTGGCCATCGCCGTTGTGGCGGGCCTGGGTTTCGTGGGCCTCTACGTCGAACTGCCCACCGAGGCCGCCATGACGCCGGTGCGCACCGTCGTCGCGCAGACGGTCGCCGCCGCCCCGGCGGGCGACAGCGTGCTCGACGCCACGGGTTACGTCGTGGCGCGCCGCCAGGCGACGGTGAGCGCCAAGGTCACGGGCAAGGTGCTCGAGGTGCTGGTGGAGGAGGGCATGACGGTCGAGGCGGGACAGCTCCTCGCGCAACTCGACGACAGCATTCCCCGCGCACAACTCGAGCTGTCCGAGAGCCAGCACGCGGCCGCCCGCGCGGGCCTCGACGAGATGCGCGTACAGCTCCGGCAGGCCAAGCTCGACCTCGCGCGCACCCGCGGCCTCGCCGAGCGCAATTTGGCGAGCCAGGCGGACCTGGACCGCGACACGCTATCCGTCGAGGCCCTCAACGCGCGGCTGGCCCGGACCCAGCAGGAACTGAACGTCGCCGAGCGCAGCATGGCCGTGCAGCGGCAGATGGTCTCGGACATGCAGATCCGGGCGCCGTTCCCCGGCGTCGTCATCGCCAAGGACGCCCAGCCCGGCGAGATGATCTCCCCGATCTCGGCGGGAGGCGGGTTCACGCGCACGGGCATCTGCACCATCGTGGACATGGACTCGCTGGAGG
>JAPPHP010000050.1 GCA_028821035.1 Gammaproteobacteria bacterium
TGGCCGGCGTCCGCCGCTGCGCCGGCCGCCATCAGCGCTCCGACCAGCGTGATTCCGGAGATCGCGTTCGCGCCGGACATCAGCGGCGTGTGCAGGGTCGCCGGGACCTTCGAGATGAGCTCGAAGCCCAGGAAGATGGACAGCACCAGGATGAAGGCGAGAAAGACGGGGATCAATTCCACGGGAGAACTCCGGTCACGCAGGGGTTCGGGTTACTTCGCCAGGCTCTCGGCCGCGACGCCGAGGACCGCGCCCTCCCGCGCTACCACGGCGGAGGCCACGATGTCGTCCTCCGGGTCGAGTCGCAGCGCGCCGGCTTCCGCGTCCCAGAACTCCTCGACGAAGTGCGCGAGGTTCGCCGCGTACATTTCGCTCGCGTTCCGGGCCACCGCGGATGGCAGGTTGCCCTGCCCCAGTACCGTGACGCCGCCGACGTCCACGATCCGGTCCAGCTCCGAGCCCTCGACGTTGCCGCCGGACTCGACGGCCATGTCGACCACCACGCTGCCGGGTTGCATCGCCTCGACCATCTCGCGCGTCACGATCCGCGGCGCCGGCCGGCCGAACACCTGTGCAGTGGTGATGACGACGTCGGAGCCGGCGATCACGCGTTTCATCCCCTCCTGCTGCATGGCGATCTGCTCCGGCGTCAGGGCCTTCGCATAGCCCTGCTCCGTCTCGCCGGCTTCGCCGATGTCGATCTCGACGAAGCGGGCGCCGAGCGAGCGCACCTGTTCCGCGACGGACGGGCGCGTGTCGAACGCCTCCACCCGCGCACCGAGCCGCTTGGCCGTCGCGATCGCCTGCAGCCCCGCCACCCCCGCGCCGATGACGAACACCCTGGCGGGCGGGATCGTCCCCGCGGGGGTCATCATCATCGGGAAAATGCGCGGGCTGTGGAACGATGCCTGGATCACGGTCACGTAACCGGCGAGGCTCGCTTGCGAGGACAGCGCGTCCATCTTCTGTGCGCGCGTCGTGCGGGGGATCATCTCCATGGAGACGGCGGTGACGCCCCGGTCCGCGAGACGCCGAATCAGCGCCGCCTCCCGGAAGGGATCGAGGAAGCTCATGTGGACCGCCGATGCCGCCAGCCGTTCGACCTCGTCCTCCTCCGGCCTTCTGACCCGGAGCACGATGTCGGCGCCGCGGACGCGCGCTCCAGCGGCATCCACCGAAGCGCCGGCGGCCTCGTAGTCCTCGTCCCGGAAGGCGGACCCGGCGCCCGCGCCCGACTCGACCGCGACGTCGAGGCCCAGTCCGGCCAGACGCCGTGTCGTCGTCGGGGTGCAGGCGACGCGCAGTTCGCCCTCGGCGGTTTCTCGCGGGACGCCGATCAACATGGCCAGGCGCTACCACCAGAACGAGGAGGGCGGGCAGTGCGGGCCCGCGCGGGCCTGCCGAGCCACGCGCAGTCGCAACCCGGAACGTGACGCATCTGTGGCAAGGACTGCTCCGCGGAGGGGGAGGGGACACCCGAAGGGCGCGTAGATTACAGACTCCCCCACGCGTTTTCGAGCCGGGCGCCAACGCCTGCCGCCATCGCGGCCTCCATCGCGGCCCCGGTGATAGCATCGCGGCCACAACCGCCTGGAGAAGACCATGGACGTAGGCGTCGCCATTCCCTTCAGCCACCGCACGCCGGTGGACTACATCGCCGCGGCGGCCCGACACATCGAGGAGCTCGGCTTCGCGTCGATCTGGGCGCCGGAGCACGTGTTGTTCTTCCCCGAGTACGCGTCGTCGTATCCGTATTCCGACGACGGCAAGATTCCGGGCAACCCGGACGGCATCCTCGACCCGTTCTCCGCCCTCACCTACGTGGCCGCCCACACGTCGCGCATCCGCCTCGGCACGGGCATCTGCCTCGTCCCGCAGCGCCAACCGGTCTACACGGCCAAGATGGTCGCCGACCTCGACTACCTCTCCGGCGGGCGCTTCGAGTTTGGCGTCGGCATCGGGTGGCTCGAGGAGGAGTTCGACAACCTGCAGATGAGCTTCCGCGCCCGGGCGAAGCGGTGCGCCGAGTACATCGACGCCATGAAGGCCCTCTGGACGCAGGAAGTGTCCAGCTTCGAGGGGCCGACGGTGCGGCTCTCCCCGTGCTACATGAACCCGAAACCGGTGCAGAAGCCGCACCCGCCGATCCTGTTCGGCGGCGAGAGCGACGCGGCCGTGCGGCGGGTGGTGACCCAGGGCGACGGCTGGTACGCCTACAACCTCGATCCCGACACCGCGCGCGCCGGCTTCGAGCGCCTCGACGTCAGGCTACGGGACGCCGGTCGCGATCCGGCCTCCGTGCGCAGGTATGTCGGCGTGGCGAG
Organism: Gammaproteobacteria bacterium; assembly: GCA_028821035.1. Taxonomy (GTDB): domain Bacteria; phylum Pseudomonadota; class Gammaproteobacteria; order Pseudomonadales; family Azotimanducaceae; genus VXNE01. The sequence continues at coordinate 2,325 of JAPPHP010000050.1, forward strand.
ACTGCGCGTGACCCCCGATGTCGCCGCCGCATATCGCGACGCCGGGGCCGACCAGATCATCCTCCCGTTGTTCGCCACGAACATCGACGACCTCAAGCGGCGCGCCGACCGGCTGGTCGTGGCGTCGGCGCTGCAGGCCGCGTGAGGGGAACGGCAATGAACCTCCACAACGCAGTCGCCCGCAACTATTCCGAGGAGTCGGAGAACCGTATCCACAGCGACGGGGCCGCGCGCACGTTCGGGTTCGACGCCGCCCTGGTGCCCGGTGTCGCGGTCTTCGGCCACATGACCCGGCCCCTGGTGGAGTCCCTGGGCGCCGACTGGCTGGCCGGCTACTCCGCGGACGTCCGCCTCATCAAGCCCACCTACGACGGCGACGAACTCGCCATCGAGCACTCCGAGGAGGCCGGCGAACACCTCGTGCGCTGCACGGGCCGAGGCGTCCTGATCGCCGAAATGCGGTCCCGCGCCGAGGTTCCCCCCCTCGACGCGATGGCATCGCTTCCGGGCGGCCCGCCCGTCGACGGGATACCGGAGATCGCGTGGGACCTGATCCACGTCGGCGAGGCCTTCCCCGCGTTCCGCTGGTCCCCGGACCTCGAGGAGCAGGTCGTGTACGCGAACCAGGTCGGCGACGACCTGCCCATCTGGCAGAGCG
>JAPPHP010000181.1 GCA_028821035.1 Gammaproteobacteria bacterium
CTTGTCGACCGCGGGGTGCTTGCCGAGCAGCATCGGTGCGCCGGCCATGCCGCCCGCCTTGTCGCGCACCTTCGCATACATGTGGATGGCCTCGCGGAGTTCGTCCATGAGGGACGGCGGTCCCGCCTCGCGGATGAGGGCATAGCCGTGCTCGCGAAAGTGCTCGACCGCCTCGGAGAGGCCGAGTTCCTCGATACGGGGCCGCAGTTCCTCGGAGAGTTCGTACGGTCCGGTCCAGTTGGCACCGAATTCTGCCGCCTGTTCGGCGACGTCCGCTTCTGCCATCGTCAACGTACCTTCGTGGAGTGATCTCGCACGATGCTAGCAGCGGCCCGAAGCTCTAGCCAGTCGATACCGACTCCCGCAAGGGGAGCCGTTCGCGCAGACGGGCCTCGACGTGGCTGTCGCCAACGTCGGCGTCGCTCCACCAATCGGCGATGATGCCGTCCCGAAGGACCAGGGCCAGGCCGAACGGGTCGTAGGGTGCGGCGTCTGGTCCCGGCAACTGCTGCCAGCACACCGGGAACCCCGCGTTCTCCGCCACCCGACGCACCGCCTCGCGCCAGCGGCCGGCGGCAACGGATGCGCCGCCGACCAGCGCGTACTCCATGCCGAACCAGTCGAGCACCGACCAATTCCGCCGTTCGTCCACCCAGACGTGCGGGGCGCGTCGTCCCGCCCGTACCGCGGGGACGAAGTCCCTGGTGGGATTGTTGACCGCGGGCGGCGGCTCCGGGTTCTTCGCGATGAGCGCGGACTCGAGTTCGAAGCCGAGCAGCACGCCGTCGTAGTCGGCGTACTGCGCCGTATCCCGGACGGCCTCCGACGTCTCCTGGCCGGCGTAGAACGCGAAGAATATCCTCGCCATGCACTCCGTCGTGTGCACGCCGGTGGCCACTCGCTCCAGGGCGATCGGCCGGTGCTCGACGTGATAGGTGTCGAGAATTCCGGGCGGGGACACGCCCTTCAGGACGTACGCGATCTTCCAGGCAAGGTTGCGGATGCCGGCAAAGCCGATGTTGTTGCCCATCCCGCCCGTCGGCACGGAGATGTGCGCCGCGTCCCCGGCGAGAAACACCCTGCCCCGGCTCAGGCGGTCCACGCAGCCGGGTGTCGGCTGCCACATGCCGGTGCTGGTGATGCTGATCGGCACTTCGTCATCGGTGCCGACCGCTTCCCGTATGCGGGCGATGGTCTCCGCCTGCGTCAGGGGTTCCGGGTCCGCCTTGGGAATCTGGCAGCGCCAGCGGGTGACGCCATTCAGGGGCTGAAACACCAGCATGCCGCTCGGCGCGGCGTTGTAGAGCAGCCCGCCCTTGCGTCCCGCGACGTACTCGGACAGGTCGGCCTCGAAGATCACGTCCTGGGAAAAGGTTGCCAGCGGCGCCGTCTCGAGGGCGCTGCCGATGGCCTCCCGCACGGAGCTGTGCGGGCCGTCGGTACCGAGCGCGTAGTCGGCGCGAACGGCACTCTCCTGCCCCGAGTCCAGATCCCTGACGACCACGGTGGCGCCATCCGCGTCCTGGGTCACCTCCAGCGCTTCGGTCCGGTAGCGAAGCTCGACGCGTTCGTTCGCGCGGGCCTCTCCGAGCAGGATGTGCTCGACATAGTCCTGGCAGGTCATCACCGGCATCGTGGGACTGGTGTTTCTCGGTACGGTATGGAACGTGGGGCTCGGAATGGCCGCGATCTGCTGCCCGGTCAGCGTGCTGAACCAGCGGTTGTACTCGGTCCAGTCGGGTCCGAGTCCGGTCCCTTCGACCGCTTTTTCGAGGCCCAGGAACCGCATCAGCTCCATGGTGTTGGTGTCCACGAACCGGGAGCGCGGATGGGTGTTGACCTCGTCGCGCCTCTCGACCACCAGGGAGCGGACGCCAAACCTGGCGAGCAGCAGGGCTCCCGCCAACCCGATGGGTCCACACCCGATGATGCAGACGGGTACGTTGATCATGGTTTCTCCTGTTGCGGGTCCGGGCTGGTGAAGCCGCCTCAGCGCCAGCGGGTCGGCACCACGTCGAGGCCGCCCAGTCGCGTCGAAACCGCTTCCACCGCGGCGCGCTCCCCACCCTTCCAACGCAGGTCGGCCAGGGATTCGGCAAGCGGGACATCTTCGACGAGCACGGCCAGGCGCCGGTAGAGACTCGCCTCGTCACGCATCGTATTGAGCGCGTCAGCGAGGCGGGCGGCGCCGCGGACCCGGACCGCCCAGGTGGACGGGTCCGCGGGGATCGCGTCCACCGTTCCGTAGTGCGAAAGCAGCGCCGCAGCCGTCTTGGCGCCGAACCCCGGAACGCCCGGGATCCCGTCCGCGGTATCGCCGACCAGCGCCAGCCAGTCCGGAATGCTGGCGGGCGCCACCCCGTTCCGTTCCCGCACGCCGTCCTCGTCGATGACGCGGCGGCGGATACGGTCCACCTGCACGACCCGCGCGCCGGTGACGCACTGCCCGAGATCCTTGTCGGGAGTCAGGATGCGCACCTGGTCGACGTCGTCGCGCCACCGCCGCGCGGCGGTCGCCAGCGCGTCGTCCGCCTCGTACTCGTCCATCGACCACACGACGATGCCGAGCGCCTTCGTCACCTCTTCGACGAGGTCGAACTGCGCGGCGAGGGCGGGGTCCATGCCCTCGCCGGTCTTGTAGCCGTCGAAGAGACGGTTGCGGAAGGATTCGACGGGATTGTCGAACGCCACGGCAAGGTGGGTCGCCCGCTCGTCCGGGTCGTCGATGAGGCGCAGGAGCGAGCCGGCGACGCCGACGGTCGCCTTTACGTCCTGGCCATCCGGCGCCGTGCGGCTCGGTCGCGGCGCGTAGTGCGCGCGGAAGAGCTCGAAGGTGCCGTCGATCAAGTGGAGTCGCATGGGTCCTCTGAGGTTATCCTTCAGGCGTCCCGGGGCCAAATGGCGCCTCGCCGGAAACGGGTCGCGGAGGACGGATGCTGACCAAGATCACCGTTCGCAACTTCAAGCGCTTCGG
>JAPPHP010000012.1 GCA_028821035.1 Gammaproteobacteria bacterium
GGCGCATGCGCTCCCAGGGGTCTTCCCCGAGGTAGCGGACGCAGGCGTCGAAGGTGGCCCCGCCCCACGACTCGACCGACCAGTACCCCACGCGGTCGAGCTTCTCCGCGACCGGCAGCATGTCGTCGATCCGCAGCCGCGTCGCGAGCAGGCTCTGGTGCGCATCCCGCAGGACGAGTTCGGTGATGCCGACCGGCTGGACCATCAGCTTTCTCCCGCGGCGCGCAGGCCTCCCGCAACGCGCGAATGATGGTGCCGGATGGCCGCCGTCACCGCGGCGACGAGTTCGTCGTCACCGTCGGCCTCGGTCGTCGGCGTCGCGTGCCAGCCGCGCACCGCGCGCGACAACGCCGCGCAGGTCGCGACCAGGAGACCGAGCAGCACGAACACCGTGCCCATCCCGGCGAGCAGAAGTTCCAGCCCCGGTCCGATAAGATCGCCGCCCACTGTCGTCTCCATTCCGCCGGTGTCCTTTTCTGGAAGTCTGGGAGGGGCTTCGTGCGCTATCCGGGCCGGCCGCCCGGTCGTCCGTTTCGCAGCACCCGCATGCCTTCGCATGCGGGCTGGTGTGTGGCGCACCCGACAGGATTCGAACCTGTAATCCCTGGTTTCGTAGACCAGTGCCTTATCCAGTTTGGCCACGGGTGCGTAGCCGCCGCGTTTCGCGGGCGGCGTATTATCGGGAAGGGGCCGGCGGGAAGCAACCGAAGGCGCACGCCCGACGGTCGAAGCGCCTCGCGGTCTTTGCGGCGTACGCCTGCCCGCGCTGCGATAAGATGCGGGCAGCTTGCCGCGGAGGCCTCATGGCCGAGCCGACCCAGTCCGGACGCGTAGGCCGCGCCCGGATCGCGCTCTACGGAGCGGTGAACCTGCCCACCTCCGTGGTCGGGCTGCCCATTGCCCTCTACGTCCCGGCCTTCTACTCGGAGAACCTCGGGCTGTCGCTCGCCGCCGTCGGCACGCTGCTCGCGCTGTCGCGGCTCACGGACGTGGTGACCGACCCGGCGATCGGCATCGCGTCGGATCGCTGGCGTACCCGCTTCGGTCGTCGCAAGCCCTGGATGGTGGCCGGCACGCCGCTCATGATCCTGTCCCTCTGGATGCTCTTCGTCCCGGCCAGTCCCACCGCGATAGCCGTGTGGTCCGCACTCGGGGGCTCGGCCGTCAGCAACCTGTATCTCTTCGTCTGGATCAGCGCCCTCTACCTCTCGTTCACCCTGGTCGACCTGCCCTACCGCGCGTGGGGCGCCGAACTCTCGCCGGACTACGACGAGCGCTCCCGCGTCACCGGCTGGCGCGAAGCCTTCGGCTACGGGGGTACGATGATGTCGCTCATCATCCCCCTCGGCGTCGCGTTCGTGCTGGCCCAGCCCGGCGCCGAGAACGCGCTCTACGGCGTCGCCCTCGCCGTCCTCGTGCTGATGCCGCTGCTCACCTTCCCCGCCATCCTGTTCGTGCGGGAGCCCCCGATTCGCGGCAGCAGGACCCCCCACGTCACGTGGCTCCGGGGCCTGCGCATCGTCTGGCGCAACGGACCGTTCCGCCGCCTGGTGATCTGCCTCACGTTCTTCGCCACCGGCATCAGCATGACCGCGGCGATGTCGTTCTTCTTCGTGCGGCGCGTGATGGAGGAGCCGTTCGATACCTACGCGATCTTCGTGCTCGCCTACTACGTCTCCAGCACGATCGCGATCCCGGCCTGGTTCGCGATCTCGAAGAGGCTCGGCAAGCACCGCACCGTGGTGCTCGGCATCGCCTGGCTGTCGCTCTGGAGTTCGTTCATCCCGTTGCTCGGGCCCGACGACTTCGCCCTCTTCTTCGTCATCATGCTGCTCAAGGGATCGGCCATCGGCGCGCTCGTGTTCCTGCCGACCTCGATGGCCGCCGACATCGTCGACCTCGACACGCTGCGCACGCGCGAGCAGCGCACCGGGCTCTACTTCTCGCTGTGGGGCATGGTGAACAAGGGCGCGGCCGCCCTCGGGGTCTTCATCGCCACCGCGGGCGCGGCCTACATGGGGTTCGACCCCGCGAGCGACGACAACACCGCCACGGCGAAGATGGCGGTGGCACTCCTGTACTCCGTCATCCCGGCCGCCATCGCCTGCATCGCGTTGCCCCTGCTGTGGCGGTACCCGCTCACCCGGGAGCGGCAGCAGCGGATGCGGGAGCACATCGAGCGGCGTGACACGCGGATGCGGGCGGCCGGACTGTCCCACTGACGTTCACTACCAGTGCCGGCATCCCGGGCCATGCCGATGGCCGTGCCAGTGCCCGCGCCGATGTCCATGCCCTCCCACCCAATGCGTCCGATGCCCATGACCTCCTGCCCAATGCGTCCGGTAGGCGTTCCCGACGCACAGGTCGAGGTGGTGGAGCGGTCCGGAACGCCGGTGGCGGCGCCCATGCTTGCCGAAGCACACGCTCCAGCCCGGGTGGTACGTGACGAGGTGTGGAGGATAGGGATGGTGGTAGCCGCGATGCCCGTGGCCATGGTGGGGATGCGCGGCCGCGGAGACCGCCGCGAGGGCCAGCAGGACGGCCGCGGCGCCGGTGAGATTGCGGATTTGCCGGTGCATGGATGGGGCGCTCCCGTGTTGCGAGGTCTGCGGGCGACGTTCGCACACCCGCGATGAACCCAGTCTGAACGGGCGCACCCCGCAATCCCGCCCTGTGACAACGCCCATCCAACGCTACACTTGCCCGAACGCCCCGGCCGCCCGGTCGGAGCCCGGAACAGGAGACCGCCACCCATGACCGACCAGACCCGTCCCGGACGCCTCGCCGGCCGCACGGCCCTGATCACCGGTGCGAGCCGGGGCATCGGCCGCGCCGTCGCCCGGATTTTCGCGGCCGAAGGCGCACACCTCTTCCTGACGGCGACCAACACGGCCAAACTGGAGGAGACGCGGGGGCTCTGCGCGGACGCGGGCGTCGAGCTGCGCTGCCATGGCGCGGACGTGTCC
>JAPPHP010000261.1 GCA_028821035.1 Gammaproteobacteria bacterium
CTTCGCGGGGCAGCGCGAAGCCCGACGCCGTGCTGGAACGGCTTGGGCTGGGGCCAGAGGCGGCGCCCGCCAGGGCGACGGCTTCGGTGGCGCTAAACCCGATGGACCGTTTCCTGACTGCGGACACCACGATGGTCGACGTGACGATGGAGAGGTCGGTGCAAAGCCGCGTGGCTATGTTGTCTTCGCTGATGCTTGCGGATTCGTTCAGGTCCGTCCCGATCCAGATCCAGTTCCGCTCGGTGACTGACGGCTTCAGGGAGTCGAGCAGCACCGTCTTGCCGACCCCACGGAGGCCCGTGATGAGCGCGTTCTCGAAGACGACATCCTGCTCCAGGAGTCTCAGGACCTGTTGCCGCTCTGATTGGCGGCCGGCGAGATAGGGTGGTTGGTGGCCGGCGCCTGGCCGGAAGGGGTTGGTGAATTCGGGCACTGGTGACGCCTCCGGATCAAGGCCCCATTTGTCTCTCCGGTAAATTTACATACTGATATGAATTTATCAAGAACTGTGAGTGTCTGTTGATATGGGCGCTACGTTGAGGCCGCTCCGGGCGGTGAGTCACCGGGCGTAGCTCGTCGGATCCGGCACGCCCGCGTTCGCGAATCCCGCCCGCCGAATGCGGCAGCTCTCGCAGCGCCCGCAGGCACGCCCGGCGCGGTCCGGCTGGTAGCAGGAGATCGTCTGGCCGTAGTCGACGCCGAGGGCGGTGCCGCAGGCGATGATCTCGGCCTTGGTCATCTCGATCAGGGGCGCGTGGATCGTGAACCGCGCTCCTTCGGTCCCTGCGCGCGTCGCAACGTCGGCCAACGTGCGGAACGCCTCGACGAACGCCGGCCGGCAGTCGGGGTATCCCGAGTAATCCACCGCGTTCACGCCGAGGAAGATGTCGCGCGCATCGAGGGTCTCGGCCCAGGCGAGGGCGAGGGCAAGGAAGACCGTGTTTCTCGCCGGGACGTAGGTCACGGGGATGCCTTCCGTCTCGGTCTCGGGCACGGCGATCGTCGGGTCGGTCAAGGCGGAGCCGCCGAAGACGGACAGGTCGATGGACACGACACGGTGCTCCTCCGCGCCCACGGCCTCCACCACGCGTTGGGCGGCGTCGAGTTCGACTCCGTGGCGCTGCCCGTATGCCACGGACAGCGCGAAGCAGCGGAATCCCGAGTCGCCGGCGATGGCGAGCGTGGTGGCGGAATCCAGGCCCCCGGATACGAGGACGACCGCTGGAGGCCGACTCATGGCTCAGCGCCCTGGGGTGTCGCCCCAGAGCACCTTGTGCAACTGGACCTGGAAGCGCACGTCGAGACCGTCGCGCAGGATCCAGTCCGCGAGGGTGGCGGCTGACATCTCCGATGCGGACGGGGAGAACAGGACTTCACCCACGCGTTCGGTGAGTCGCCAGGTATCGCACTGCTCCTTCGCCCATGCGTAGTCGGCCGCGTCGCAGATGACGAACTTCACCTGGTCCTTGGCGGCGAGGTGGTCGATGTTCGCGTACCGGTTGCGTTCGCACTCGTGGGAGCCGGGCGTCTTCAGGTCCATGACGATGGACACGCGCCGGTCCACGGCCGAGATATCGATGGCGCCGCCGGTCTCGAGGGAAACGTCGTAGCCGTCGTCGGCGAGCGTCGTCATCAGGGCGTGCACGGTCGATTGCGCGAGCGGTTCGCCGCCCGTGACGGTTACGCGCCGCGCGGGAAACGCGGCAACCCGCTCGACCACGTCGGCGACCGCCATGAGCGTGCCGCCGCTGAACGCATAAGCGGTGTCGCAGTACTGGCAGCGCAGGGGACAGCCGGTCAGCCGCACGAACGTCGTCGGTCTTCCGGCCGTGCGTGACTCCCCCTGCAGGGAGTGGAATATCTCGGTGATGCGGAGGGAACTCACGGCTCGGTGTTGCGGGGCGACGCACCCACGGCGGGGACGTTGCGCCTACGGCAGGTTCGCCGCGTACGTCCTGGCCAGTCCGGCTGCCGTGGACTCCGGATGCTGCTGCTGGACGCGCCCGAGGTACATCCGGGCCCGCGCGGCGTCGCCGAGTTCGGCGTACACCACGCCCAGGTTGTAGAGGGCGTCGGGCGCCTTGTTGTGGTCGGGGTAGAGGGTGATCACCTGCACGAGGGACTGGCGCGCCCGCTCGAGCTCCCCGGCCTTGCGGTGGAGCTGGCCCAGCCAGTAGAAGGCGTTGGGCGTGTACTGGCCGTTCGGGAACTCCTCGATCACGCCTTCCAGGGCAGCGGCCGCCGTGTCGAGTTCGCCCCGCTCGATCATCGCGTATGCGTTCCGGTATGCGTCCGCCTCGGTGCCCCCGGTGCGTGGAAGGGTGTCCGCGGGTTGCGGGTCGGGCGGGACCGGCCGCGATGACGGAGCGGCCGTGGGAACGCCGCTCTGGAGCGCGGAGATGCGACGGTCGAGGCCGAGGTAACGCTCCTGCTGCTCGCGGTGGAGCAGGTCCAGGCGGTGCTGCTGCTCCTCGACGGCGCCGCGCAGGGCCTGGACCTCTTCCCTGAGGAGTTGCAACTGGTAGAACATCCGCGCGTTATCGCTGGACTCTCCCGCGGGTGACGTTTGTCCGGCGTCAACGTGCTGTATGGGAGCCACGGGAGGCGGCACGCGGGCCGGCGCTACCGGAACGGTCCCGGTGGACTCCTCGACGGGCGCGGCCGCCCACGCGCTGGAGACAAGTGAGGCAACCGCAGCCCATCCGGCTGCGGTTGCGAAGCGGCGTTGCCGGCGGATCATCTCACCGATAGATCAACTCCGCGCGACGGTTCTTGCTCCACGCGGACTCGTCGTGGCCGACGTCCACGGGGCGTTCCTCGCCGTAGCTGACGGTCTCGATCTGGGAGTCCCGTACGCCGTCCGACATCAGGAAACTGCGCACGGCGTTGGCGCGGCGCTCGCCGAGTGCGAGGTTGTACTCGCGCGTGCCGCGTTCGTCGCAGTGGCCTTCGACCAGGAGGGAAC
>JAPPHP010000271.1 GCA_028821035.1 Gammaproteobacteria bacterium
GAGAGCATCAGCATCACCCCGGCGGCCCTCGCGCACGTGCGCCGTCAGCTTCGCCAGGAAGGCGCGGAGGCGCTCGTCCTCGCCGTCACCGAAAGCGGCTGCAACGGCTACATGTACGAACTCGACTATGCAACCAATGCCCTGCACAACGCCCGGTCCTTCCGCTTCGGCGAAGACGTCCGGGTCGAGGTGGCGGAGGACCACTGGCCCCTCGTGCGGGGTACGGAGATCGACTTCGTCGTAGAGGGCCTCAACTCGGCGTTGAAGTTCAACAACCCCAACGCGGACGCCATGTGCGGCTGCGGCGAGAGCTTCTCGATCCGGGACTGACCCGGGCCCCAGCGGTCGACTCATGGAACGTCGCCTGGTCCCCATCGCCCGCCCGGTCAGCGCCCGGCTGGTGCCAACCGGCACCCCGATCGACATCGAGGCCGGCAAGTTCGTCACCCTGACCCAGGCCCTCGGCGGCACCTACACCGTCGTGGTCGACGGCAACATGGCGCGCATCGAGAGCGAGGACGCGGACGCCCTCGGTTTCGAGCCGGAGACCCTCGAGTTCGAGCCTCCGGCGGACGGCGCGCCGAGCTTCGCGCAGGTACGCCAGGCGCTCGCCTCGGTCCACGACCCCGAGATCCCGGTGAACATCGTCGATCTCGGGCTCGTTTACGGATGCGAACTCGAAGGGGACACCGTTCACATCGAGATGACCCTCACCGCGCCGGGATGCGGCATGGGCCCGGTCCTCGTGGACGACGTGAAGCGCCGCATCGGCCGCGTCCCGTTCGTCTCCGACGTGGTGGTCGACCTGGTGTTCGATCCGCCCTGGTCGCGCGACATGATGACCGAGGAAGCGCAGCTCTCCCTCGGGCTTTTCTGAGGTCCGGATGGCCGACCCGGCCCGCAGCGCCGCTTCGCACGCCGATCTCGACGAGATCCGGGACAGCTTCGGCTTCTTCGACGCGTGGGAGGAGCGCTACCGCTTCATCATCGACCTGGGCAGGTCTCTGCCCGCCCTTCCGGAAGCCGACAGGACGGAGGACCGCCTCGTGCGGGGCTGCCAGAGCCTCGTGTGGCTCGTCCCGAGCTTCGATGCGGGTGCCCGCACCCTGCACCTCGACATCGACAGCGACGCCCACATCGTGCGCGGGCTCATCGCCATCGTCCTGGCGGCGTACAACGACCGCACGCCCGAGCAGATCCTCGGCTTCGACATGGAAGGGCTGTTCGCGGAGCTCGACCTGATGGCCCATCTGAGCTCGACCCGCGGCAACGGGCTGCGGGCGATGGTGGCGCGGATCCGGCGGGAAGCGGAGGACCGGCTGGCCGCCTGACCCGCGGGGTGACCACGGACCCCACCTACGCGCCCCGCCACTCCCGCCAGCGCGCGTGGTCCTCGGCGTCGTCCACGTCCCAGAGCGTGTCGAGCAGTTCCACCCGGAGCCCGGCGTCCACCGCCCACGCGAGGGTGCGCTCGAGCACATCCGCCCCGCCCCACTCGATGCCTCGGAACAGCGACGCGTGCGGTGCGTCCATGGCGATGAGGCAGTACCCGCCGTCCTCCACCGGCCCCAGCACCACGTCGGCGTGGTCCAGGCGCCGCAGGGCGTCTTCGATGTACTCCGCACTCATCCGGGGGATGTCCGTCCCGACGACGACCCGCGCACCCGCGCGCAGGGCCGCCAGCATGCGCTCCCCGAGATCCGCGTCCGGCTGCTCCACCAACCGCAGGCCGAAACGTTCGCCCCACGCCACGAGCCCCGCGTTGCGCACTCCCGCGTACCAGAGTTCCGCGTCGAAATCGCCCTTCGCGACCGCAGCCAAGGTCGTCTCCGCGAGTTCGACATGCGCGTCGTACGCGCCGTCCAAGCCGAGGGCGGGGACCAGCCGTGTCTTGACACGCCCACGTTCCGGGGCCCGGGCAAACACGGCCACCCGCGACCGCTCAGGCGCTTCGCGGGCGCGGTAGTAACGCCGGTAGTGGTCGACCGGACGAGCCCCGAGGAAGTAGCGGAGCCGCAACCACCACATGAAGACCACGGTCCTCAAGACCCCGGCCCGCTCCCACCGCCGCCCCGACGACCCCAGACGCGCCCTCACCCGGAACGGACGCGCGCGGCGGCGCAGCCGCTTCGAGAGCTCGACGTCCTCCAGCAGGGGCTGGTCCGGCACGCCGCCGACCGTGTCGAGGAGCGCGCGCGAGACGAAGATGCCATGGTCCCCGGTGCAGATGCCGGTGACCGCCGAACGCCAGTTCATCAGGAAGGCGATAGTTCCGAGGAGGAGTGAGGCGCCCGACAGCCGCACGTCGAACCGGCCCCACGAGGCGGTCCGCATCGCCTCCGCGAGCGCGTCGGCCAGGTCCTCCGTAACCTCGGCGTCCGCGTGCAGCAGCCACAGCCACTCGCCCCCGGCGGCCTCGACGCCACGGCGCAACTGCCCGCCCCGGCTGGGCGCGCTCGCGAGGCAGCGTACGCCGAAGCGCCGGCACACCGCGAACGGATCGTCCCGGCTGCCTCCGTCGACCACCACGACCTCCAGCCCGGGCCACGACGCGAGCTGTTCGAGAAGTCGCGCCAAGTGCTCCGCATCGTCGAGGACGGGGACGACCGCGGTGACGCTGTCCAGTGACGCTTGCCGTGGGACTGCTGCTTCCAGGGTCGTGTCCGATCCGAATAAGGCGCCAAGAGGGACTCGCAGCCCCGGCAGGAATCGAACCTGCATCTATCGCTTAGGAGGCGATCGTTCTATCCATTGAACTACGGGGCCCCGCCGCCCGATCATACAACGGCGCGGCGATCCGCCCCGATCCGTCAGGGCGGACACACACGAACGAGGGAACGTCGATGAAGGGCGTGTTCTGCGAAAAGCTCGGGACTCCCGACGACCTGGTCGTGCGCGATGTCGACGATCCGGCGCCCCCCGGCGAGGGGGAGGTGGCGGTCGCCCTCGAAGCGCG
>JAPPHP010000176.1:0-1582 GCA_028821035.1 Gammaproteobacteria bacterium
CCGTACACCGATGCCGAGTCCTGGATGCCTTGCTTGAGCTGGACGCAGCGGCCGCCCTGGATGTCGATCGCCGGGATGACGATCAAAGCGTGCCCTTGGTGCTCGGCAACGCCTCGCTGCGCGGATCGCGCGTCACCGCCATGCGCAGGGCGCGGCCGAAGGCCTTGAACACGGTCTCCGCCTGGTGATGCGCGTTGGCCCCTTTCAGGTTGTCGACGTGCAGCGTGACCTGCGCGTGGTTCACGAACCCCTGGAAGAACTCGTGCAGCAGGTCCACGTCGAACTCGCCCACCCGCGGACGCACGAAGTCCACCGCCCACGTCAGCCCCGGCCGGCCGGAGAAGTCGAGCACGACTCGCGACAGCGCCTCGTCGAGCGGGACGTAGGCGTGGCCGTAGCGGGTGATGCCCTTCTTGTCCCCGACCGCCTGCGCCGTCGCCTGCCCCAGGGCAATGCCGACATCCTCCACCGTGTGGTGCGCGTCTACGTGCAAGTCGCCTTCCGCCTCGACCGTGAGGTCCACCAGCCCGTGCCGGGCCACCTGGTCGAGCATGTGCTCGAGGAAGGGCAGCCCGGTGTCGCATTGCGACGCGCCGGACCCGTCGAGGTCGATCTCCACGCGGATCTTCGTCTCGAGCGTGTCGCGCGAAATGGAGGCGGAACGGTTCACGCGGCGATTATACCGGGGCGGTGGCCGCGGCCGTTCCGCCGGTCAGCGGTGCGTCAGGTCTTGGCCCACTTCCTGGCGGCGTCGAAGACGGTCGTCACGTCCACCGAGAAACCCGGCAGCAGCACGGAAGTGGCCGCATCCCCCTCCCCGAACACGCCGTGCTCGGCATAGACGTCGTCCGCCAGGGTGAGAACGGTAACCGTCCCGGCCGGCGGATCCACGATCCAGTACTCGGGAATCCGCCCCTCCGCATAGTCCGCTCGCTTCTCCACCCAGTCTCGCTCCTCGCCGCCCGGGCTGACGACTTCGAGCACGAGGTCCGCGCCGAACCAGAAGCGGTTCCGGTTGCGAGCATCGTGCCCGTCAAGCAGGAGAAGGAGGTCCGGTTCGCGGAACTTGCTCTCGCGCACGCGCAGGTGGGCCGGGGCGAAAAGGCCACGCCCCCACGCGTTTCGATCCAGGCGTCAAAGGCCTTGTACAAGAACGCGAGAATGGCCTGGTGCGCTATCGCGGGCATCGGCAATAGCTCGATGTGTCCGTCCGTGAACTCGATGAGACCGTCTACGCGGTCCGTCAACCACAGGTAGTCCGCTTCGGTCCAACAGCCCTGGCGCGGCGCCGCGTCGCACACGAGCGCATCCAGCGCCTCTTGCGAGGCACGGCACATGTCATTTGCCGGGAGGGGCGCTTTCACTGCCGTCTCCGAAGGGGATCCCGTGAATCCCTGAGGGCTCAGTATAGCTTCGGCCGGCGCGATGGCTGTCCGCCAACGGCCCGACGTCGTGTGCGACATCGGCCCGATCCGCGTTTCACCGCAGGTGACACGCGACCTCGTGCCCCGGCGCGACTTCCCGGAGCACCGGGGGCGGGCGGCGGCCCCCCCCGCCCCCCGGAGGGGGGGGCGGGGGGGGG
>JAPPHP010000176.1:1592-2956 GCA_028821035.1 Gammaproteobacteria bacterium
CATACGGGCAGCGCGTGTGGAAGTGGCAGCCCGAGGGCCGGTCGATGGGGCTCGGGACGTCGCCGCGCACGATCCGTCGGCGGCGGACCCGGCGGGGATCGGGCACGGGCACGGCGTCGAGCAGGCTCTCCGTGTAGGGGTGCAACGGGTTCGCGAACAGCTCCCGCTTGTCCGCGAACTCGACGATGCGCCCGAGGTACATCACCGCCACCCGGTGGCTGATGTGCTCGACGACCGCAAGGTCGTGGGCGATGAAGAGATAGGAGAGCCCATAGTCCGCCTGCAGGTCCATCAGCAGGTTGATGACCTGGGCCTGGATCGAGACGTCGAGGGCGGACACCGGCTCGTCGCAGACGATCAGGCTCGGCTGCAGGGAGAGCGCCCGGGCGATGCCCAGACGCTGGCGCTGGCCGCCCGAGAACTCGTGGGGATAGTTCGCGATCTGGTCGCGCCGTAGCCCGACCCGCGCGAACAGTTCCGCGACCCTCTCGTTGCGTTCGGCACGGCTCGACACCCCGTGCACACCGAGCAGTTCCCCGGCGATGTCCCCGGCCGTCATGCGGGGATCGAGCGACGAGTACGGATCCTGGAAGATGATCTGCATGCGGCGGCGGTAGGGGCGCAGCGCGCGGCTCTCGAGGTCCGTGATGTCGTCCCCGAGGAGGCGGATCGTGCCCTCCGTGGGCTTCAGCAGCCGCAGCACCGTGCGGCCGACCGTGGACTTCCCGCAGCCGCTCTCGCCCACGAGCCCGAGGGTCTCCCGCGCCCCGATGGTGAAGCTGACGCCATCCACCGCATGGACTACGCCGGCCGGCGGGCCGAGCAGCCGGCGCGGGGACACGAAGTACTTGCGGAGTCCCTCGACTTCGAGGACCGGACCCGCGTCCGTCACGACCCCGCCTCCAGCGCCGCATCGGCGTGCCAGCACGCGGCCCAGTGGCCCGGCAGCTGCTCTTCGAATGCCGGGCGGAAACGCGCGCAGCGTTCGTCCGCCAGCGGGCAGCGCGGTGCGAATGCGCAGCCTGCGGGAAGTCCCGTGAGTTTCGGCACGACCCCCGGAATCTCCGCCAGCCGCCGTTCGCCGACCGCGCCGTCGCGCAACGCGTCGAGCGTCGGCACGGAGGCGAGCAGGCCGCGCGTGTAGGGATGCCGGGGAGCGTCGAAGAGCGTCGTGACGTCGGTCTCCTCCACCTTGCGGCCGGCGTACATCACGACCACCCGGTGCGCGGTCTCGGCAATGACCCCAAGGTCGTGGGTGATGAGGATGACGGCCGTGCCGAGCCGGCCCTGCAACTCCCGGATGAGGTCCAGCACCTGCGCCTGGATCGTCACGTCGAGGGCCGTGGTCGGTTCGTCCGCGATGA
>JAPPHP010000132.1 GCA_028821035.1 Gammaproteobacteria bacterium
ATCGACTACACCGGCGCCCGCATCTCGCCGTTCCGGGAGTATCCGGGCACGGTCCCGCCGGTGGTGGACTGGACGCCCTCCATCGCGCCGGCGGGGCTCGCGTACTACGAGGGCGACGCGTTCCCCGAGTGGCGCGGGGACCTGTTTGCGACGTCGCTGGTGTTCAACTACGTCGAGCGGGTGGACCTCGAGAACGGCGAGGTGGTCGGACAGCACCGGATGTTCGAGGAGATCGGGGAGCGGATCCGGGACGTGCGCAGCGGCCCGGACGGCGCGCTCTACGTGCTCACGGATTCCGAGGCGGGGCGGGTGATCCGGGTGGCGCCGGCGGGGTGATCCTCGGGCCAAAGGGACGATCTCTGCCAGTGAGCAACTGCGATGTCGCACATGCCGGCGAGAGATCTGCCATTTGGAGGACCTCGGAACGCGCGTAGAGTCACAGTCCAACTTTCAACGATCTCAAGGAGAGAGAAATGAAGAAGTTGTTGACGCTGATCGCCGCGTGCGGGTTGACCGTTTCCGCCTGGGCCATGGCGCCCGATGCGGAGACGACCGTTGTGACGCCTGTAGCGGAAGCCGGTTATGTCGCCGTCCGCTACGGGTTCGAGTACTTCAACTGGAACACGGGTTCCATCGCCTACGACCTCGCCATGGCATTCGCCCAGGGTGCGGGTGCGGCGGCCGGTGGCCTGATCGGTTCCGCTGCCGGACCGGTCGGTACCGTCATCGGAGCCGGTCTCGGCGCCGCTTAGCGTTCGTCGGTGATTGCATGACCGGTTTCCCGGCATGTTGACCTCCGCCGCCGTCCCGGCCGTCGCGGCGCTCCAGTGCGAATCTTGGAGCCCCCGGTGGACGGACGGCGGCGGAACACCCTGCCCGAGACCCTCCAAACGACATGGTTGATCTCCAGATGCTCGTCCCGATCTCGGTAGCCATCGGCGCGGCCGCGGCTGTGGTCCTGTACCTCACGCACCGGCGCACGCGTTCTGACCAGGTCAAGGGCCAGGTACCCGCGCGGCTCTGCCGGACGGCCATGGCCGCGGGGTGGACATTCGCGGTGTCCGTCTCGGCGGGCGCGGCGACTTGGTCGCTGCCCACCCTCCGCGCTCTATTGGGCGAACCGGGCGGCCAACCGCTTCCGGTCGTGGGGGCGGCTTTCGCACTCCTCCTCTACGTGCATGTCCGCGTACTTCTCCTGGACATAGGGCGCTGGACATACATGTGGGCGTCTGAAGCGCCGGAAAGGCACGACAAGACGTGGCGCATGGAGGCCACCGCGATCTGCTGGGGCGCCGTGGGGTTTGCCGGCGCCGGCGCTATCGTCTACGCGCTGCTTCCTCTGGGCGGCACCGCGTTTTCCTTACTCCTGGTCCCACTGGCCGCGTGCCTGATTCCGCTGTATGAGACCTGGCTCTCCCCCTGGCTGCAGTCTTGGCGGTCCCGACGGCTCGGCGACACACCCCATGCCGAACTCGACGCATGGTTGTCGGGTCTGGCGGTCGACGCACGTGTACCCCGCTTCCGCGTGCGAGTGCATGAGGGCAGGGAGTACAACGCCCATGCAACGGGGGGATTGATCCGCAATCTTGTCGTCGTCGGCGGTGGTTTGGTCGCGGGGATGACCACCTCGGAGCTTAAGGCTGTCCTGGCGCACGAAATCGCCCACGTCATCCGACGCGACGTCCACAAGCTGCTGGTGGCGCTCGTCATCGGCGCCACCTGCTACGCGAGTGTGCTCGTCCATTTCGTCAACCCGAACCTGGACCACGCCACCGCAATGGGTTCCCTGCTCGGAATGGCCTACGCCGGTTTCTTTGCGCCACTCACCTACCTCGTCCTGCCGGGGTTGCTGAGCCGCCGACTGGAGTACGGGGCGGACCGCCTCGCCGCGGAGTTGCTCGGCGATCCAGAGCAGATGATCCGGGCGCTGGACCGGCTGTGCGAACTCCGGGACGTACCGCACGACAAGAAGAGCCTGACCCACCCGACGACCAACGAGCGAATCGACGCGTTACGGAAGCTGCCGCCTTCCCGGGCGGCCTGCCGGTAGCGCCCCACCCCGCAGCGACCGAAGGAAGTGCACGCGAATGCAGCGGAAACCGTGGACCCTGGGCGTGGTGGCGGCCACGTTGATCTGGGCTACTGCAGCGAGCGCTGGCGTCGCGGTTGCCGCGCAGCACACGAGTGCGCTGGCCGCCGCAGAGGAGCCAGGCGAGGGTCTCGAGCGCGTTGTCCGGCCCACCGGGCAGGAGACGCCCCCAGCGCAGCTTTGCATCGGCATTCTCGGGCGCAACCTGGCGGTGTACCTATGGCTCCTGTTGGGACTCGTCTCGGGCGGATTGACCACCGTGGCCCTGCTCACCTTCAACGGCGTCGCCCTCGGACAAGTCGCAGGTTTCGCGCTGGGCGCGGGGATGCCGATCGGTGACCTCGCATTGCTGACGCTTCCCCATGCGATTCCGGAAGTCGCCGCATTCCTCCTCGCTGGCGCAGTCGGGCTGCGCGGTCCCACATTGCTGTCGGCATGGTTCAAGGGCACGTTCAGCCGGGCACTCCTGACGGGCGTCTCCGGCCCCGTTGCTGGCGGGGCTCTCGTCATCGCGGCCGCAGCCGTGATCGAGGTCTTCGTCACCGTGCCCATCGCGCGGGCGGGGGTCGGCTCGTGAACGCAGATGTCCGCGCGCCTCTTTCGCAGCGGGTGGCGCGCTCGCCGCTCACGCCGACGCTCGTCTGCGTGACGAGCTACATGGTCTTCACGGCCGTCTGCGTCGAACACCTGCTGGACGGGCTGTCGCCCGCGGTGCTGCAGGCGCCGGCGAAGCTCTCCGCCTACGTCACGGCGGCCAGCCTGATGGGTGTGGCGGCGGGCATGGCCGTTGCCTTCCGCCACTGCTGCGGCCTGCCGCTCCGTTGGCTCGTGGGCCCCGTGGCCGTACGCGCCCTCCCCCGC
>JAPPHP010000410.1 GCA_028821035.1 Gammaproteobacteria bacterium
GCACCGGGACGATCTGGATGGACGATGTCCAGTGTACGGGCAGCGAGTCGCGCCTCGCGGACTGCCCGTTCGGCGGCTGGGGCCTGCACAACTGCCGCCACTCGGAGGACGCCGGGGTGTCGTGCGGGGCGGCGTCGAGCCTGTCGCTCACCCACGCGACGGTGTCTGGGGTGGAACTCAGCCTTCGCTACGACCGGACCCTGGACGGCGGCTCCGTACCGTCGCCGGGCGACTTCGTGGTCGGGGCGGGTCCGGCGGACGGCGCAGCGGCGATCTCCGTCGAGTCGCTCGCGGTGGTCAATGGCGAGGCGGTGCTGATGCTGTCGCGGCACGTCGAGGAGTCGGAGAACGTGGCTGTCAGCTACCTGCCCGCGCCGATGCACCCGCTGCAGGACGTCTCGTACAACGCGGCGCCCGCCGCAACCGGCGAACCGGTCCGGTACGCACCTGCGGCGGCGGCTTCCCGCGAGGCCGTCGTCACAGGATTGCCGGCGGAGCCGCCGCCGGCCGCTTTCCTGAGCGGAGAGAAAGTCGAGGTGCTGCGCCTGTCTTCGCGCGGCGTGGCCGACCTCTCCGCGCTCGCCGGGCTGGCGGACCTGGAGGTGCTCGACCTGCGCGACAACGCCGTGGACGACCTCTCGCCCCTCGCCAGTCTCCCGCACCTGCGCGTGCTCGACCTGTCGCGCAATGCGGTCTCCGACCTGTCGCCACTGGCGGGGATGACCACCCTGCGCCGCCTCGACCTCTCCGACAACCGCGTGGCCGACCTCCGGCCGCTGTCGGAACTGCGCCGCCTCGAGGTCCTGCTGCTCGACGGCAATCGGGTCTCGGACCTGGTGCCGCTGTGGGGCCTGACAGACCTCGCCCACCTCGGCCTATCGGACAACCGCATCGCGGACGCGGCGCTGCTGCGGGACGCGCGGTCGCTGCGGCGGCTGGATCTCGCCGGTAACCGGTTGCGCGACGTCTCGGCGCTCGGCGGTCTGCCGAACCTCGTGTGGCTGCGCGTCTCCGGGAATCCTGTCGCGGACTTCCCGACCCTCGGACGACTGACCACCGCGCGCTGGCTGATGCTCGAGACGACGGGCGGCGAGGGGTCCCGCGAACCGTAGGCCGCAGGGGCCCCTACACGAGTCGATCCAGGCCTGCGAGGACCGCCAGGAAACCCGCGATCACGCCGAGGAAGGCGAGGACCAACGCCACACCGACGCCCATTACGTTGAACTTGGTGTGCAGCGACTTGATCTCGCCCGTGAGTTCGCCCCTGAGTTCGGCGAACTGCTTGTCGACCTGCGCGAACCGTTCGTCGACGTGGGCGAGAATGCGTTCGAACCCGAGATCGAGGTCCTTGCGCACGGCGACGTGGTCGCCAAGCTGTGTCCCGAACGCGCTGGCGACGCCCTCGGCCTGTTCGCGTTCCATCCCTGACCGCTGTAGCGCATCCGCCACCTGCAGCGTGTCCATCACCGGCTGTGCCATGGGGTTCCGTGTCCTTTCGTCAGAATAGCCGTTTCCATGCCCCGGAGCATCCGCGCACCGGCATGCCCGCGGGGGCCATAGCGGTGGATTCTCCTGGCGGCGGGGCGCGGAGTCTGTAGGACGTCTCGGCGAACTGTTGTGGGACATTCGCTCGACCGGCGGCGGCAACGCGTCCGGCGGACCGTAGGCAGCGGATCCCGGAAACCGCCCCCAATGTTGGGGACGCGGATCGGGCAGGTCGTTCCTATAGTGCGGAAACGTGCGCGAACCCGGCCGTTTTCCGGGCGCCGCACGTTGGCTGGCATCTGTCGGATGAGGGAGCGTCCATGCGTGGGGAACCGGAAACGGGGGCAGCGTTCGGCGAGGACCCGGCCGCGTGCCGACGAGGCCAGCCCTTTCAACCGGTTGCGCGACGTGTCGGCGCTCGGCGACCTGCCGCAGCTCATGTGACTGCGTGTCTCCGGGAGTCCCATCGTGGACTTCTCCCCGCTCGGAAGGCTGGCGGCCCTGCCCGGGCGACCAGGCGTGCCTGCCCGGGTCATCGAGACGACGGACGGCAAGGCGGCCGGCGGGCGGTAGGACGGCGGGAGGCCCCTTTGGTACATCCGCACCGGCACGGAATGGGCATGCGGGGACCGCTCGCGGCACTGGTGCTCTTGACGGCGGCAATCCACGCAAGCGAGGCATCGCCCCAATCGGTCGATGGCGACGACGCCCCGCCCAACATCGTCGTCTTCCTCTCCGACGACATGGGTTGGGGACAGCCCGGATTCAATGGCGGCGACGAGGTGGAAACTCCCAACATCGACCGCATCGCCGAGGAAGGAACCAAGCTCATCCAGTTCTACGTGGCACCAGTATGCACGGCGACGCGGGGGGCGTTGCTGACCGGACGTTACTCCTGGAAGAACGGCACGGGTGTCCGTTTCAATGCCAGGACGAGCATGGGCATGCGCGTCGACGAGCGCACCATGGCCGAAGCCCTGCGCGACGCCGGCTACGCGACGTGGCTGGTCGGCAAGTGGCACCTCGGGCAATGGCAGCGGAAACACCTGCCGCTGCAGCGCGGCTTCGACCACCACTACGGCCTGTACGGGGCGGAGATCGACTCGTTCTCGCATCATCGGGGCCGGGACCGAGACCTGGCCCTGGACTGGCATCGCAACGGACGCCCGGTGGTCGAGGCGGGCTACTCGACCCTCTTGCTGGCGGAGGAGGCAGTCCAGCTCATAGACCGTCACGGCCCGAGCGATCCCTTCTTCCTGTTTCTGGCATTCAACGCCGTCCACAACCCGAACGACGCCCCACAGGAGTACATCGACCGCTACAGCCACCTCGACAACCCCAGGCAGCGCGCCCAGCTCGCCGTCATGGATGTCGCCATCGGCCAGGTCATGGACGCACTGGAAGCCAAGGGCGTGCTCGACGACACGCTGGTGATGTTCCTGAACGACAACGGCGGCACGAGCACGGCGGGCTGGAACGCGCCCTACCGCGGCAAGAAGTCGGAGTACCACGAGGGAGGCATCCGGGTTCCCGCCGTCCTGCGCTGGCCCGGCAGGATCGCGCCGGGGTCGGAGAGCGCCGCGTTGCTGCACGCCGTGGACCTGTTTCCTACCTTCGCCGGGCTCGCCGGAGCGGACGCCGGCGCCGGCCTGGCGCTTGACGGCGCCGATGCGTGGGCGGCGATCGCCGATGGCGCGGCAAGCCCGCGCGACGAGGTGGTGCATTCGCTCGACGTGATCCGCAAAGGCGACTGGAAGTTCATCGAGGAGGGGATCGACTACTACGGCTGGACCACGGACGCGCCCGAGCTGTACGACATCGCGGCGGATCCTTACGAGCAGACCAACCTGGCTTCGAGCGAGACCGCCAAGGTGGCGGAACTGCGGGCGCGCCTGGCCGATCACGCACAATCCGCCCGAGACGCGGAGACGTCTGAGAACATTCCGGACTACCCGCCGGTCGTCTATGGGGAGGAGGAGAACACGGCGTTCGCCGACCAGGTGGAGACGGCCGTGCGCGAGCTCCGGGCTGGCAATCCGGCGCCGTCGCTGCTTCGCCTTGAAGTCACGGGCGCGAGCGTCAAGCTGGTCCACGACGAGACGCTCGACCCCGATTCAACGCCGCCGACGAGCGCTTTCGCGGTGATGTCGATGCCGGAGTACCGATCCATTCAAGTCGCGAGCGTGGCGGTGAGCGGCAGCGACGTGACGCTGACGCTGGCCGAGACGCCAACCGGCCAGACGTTGGGTCTCACCTACGAGGTTCCGGACACCGGCGCGATCCGCGACGGGGACGAACTCGAGGCGGGCGGAAGGACCTGGATTGCGGCAACGCTGCTATCGACGGACGCGTCGCTTTCGGCACTGGCTTTGACGGACGGCGATGGCGATGCCGTCTCGCTCAACGAGACCTTCGCGCCGCTGACGACGTCGTACACGGCGAGCGTTGGGTACGACGTGACTGGACTGACGCTGTCCCCGACCACCGGCGACAGCAACGCCACGGTCACCTACCTGGCCGCCGACGGGACCACGCTCGCAGATGACGACGCCGACACCACGGCCCTGGACACGACGCTGGCCGTGGGAGCGAACGCGATCCAGGTGAAGGTGACGGCGGAGGACGGGGTCACTACGCAGACGTACAGCGTAACCGTGCAGCGTGCCGCCGCCTGGGTCTGGTCCACGACCATGACCGTGGGTGGGGACTCTTCCGGCATGGGATTCTCGAGCCTGCCCAACCCCGACGTGGGCCGGCTTGCGGACGACACGTTCGAGCACGCCGGCCTCACGCGGCGCGTGCAGATCGTCGCTGCCTCTTCGGCCGGCGTGACGTTTCGGACCCGCAACGGCGGAGACACGTTCGGCGGCCTGGTACTCGAGTGGGCGGGCGAGGTCCTGCCGCTCGACGACGCCACCCGCAACTCCAACACCTTCACATGGAACCAAGCGTGGCTGGACACCAACGCGTCCTCCCTCAGCGCGGCCAGCTACGAGACGACGTTGCCGACCGGCGGATCGGCGACGGTGTGCCTGCGGGTGAGGTCCGCGGCCTGCCCGCAAACGCCGACGTTCGAGGACGGTGCGAGTGCGTCGCGCGGGGTACCGGAAAACGCCCCGGCGGGCACGGCAGTCGGCGCGGCCGTTGCTGCGACGGGTGCCGGCGGCGAAAGCCTCGCGTACTCGCTTGCGGGCGCGAACGCGGCGGAGTTTGCGATCAACGCGTCGACCGGTCAGTTGACGACCTCGGCGGTGCTGGATTACGAGGCGGGGTCCAGCCGGGCGGTCACGGTGAGCGCGGCCAATGCCGACGGCGGCGCCACGTCGATCCCGGTGACGGTCGTCGTGACGAATGTCGACGAGCCGCCGGATGCTCCGCCAGCGCCAACGGTCTCGGGCGCCTCGAGTACGTCTTTGTCGGTGTCCTGGAGCGCGCCGGCGAACGCCGGGCGCCCGGCGGTGACCGACTACGACGTTCGCTACGGCACCGGGGGCGGCGCGTTCGTGGACTGGGCGCACCAGGGTGCGACCACCTCGGCGACCATCACGGGGCTGTCGGCGGACACGGTTTACCAGGTGCAGGTGCTGGCGAGGAACGCGGAAGGCGCGAGCGGGTGGTCGGCCACGGGCGAGGGGCGCACGAAGGCGGCGGACGCGATGCTTACCGCTCGGTTCGAGAACGTTCCCGCTATGCATGACGGGTCGAGCGCGTTCACGCTGGAGCTTGCGTTCTCCGAGGCGGTGTTCGACGGCACCGAGTCGTTCGACAAGAACCAGGCGATCGGGGACGCCCTCCAGGTGACCGGCGGCACGGTCAAGGGCAGACGCCGGACCGACCCCGGCGCCTTCGACCGGTGGAGACTGAGGATCGGGCCTTCCGGCCGCGGCGACGTGACGGTCAGGCTCCCGGCGACGACCGGCGGCTGCGACGTGGTGGGTGCGATCTGCACGCCGGACGGCCTTCCGTTGTCGGCCCCGGCTGCGGCGACGATCCAGGGTCCACCGGCGGAGGCGCCAGACGCGCCGTCGGCGCCGGCGCTGACGGCCGGAACGACGTGGCTCGAAGCGTCATGGACGGCGCCGTCCGACAACGGCGCGGCGATCACGGACTACGACATCGGGTACCGCACGACGGGCGGGAACTGGACGGACGCCTCACACGCCGGCACGGCGACCACGAAGCGCATCGAGGGCCTTACGGTCGACACGGACTACGAGGTGCGGGTGCGGGCGACGAACGCGGAGGGCAGCGGCGACTGGTCTCCGTTTGCATCCGGGCGTACGGACGCGGCGGACAGTGCCAGCGAGGGCGACGTGCGCCTGGTCAACGGCACTACGGCCCAGGAAGGCCGCGTCGAGATCTACCACAACAGTGAGTGGGGCACGGTGTGCGACGACCGGTTCGCCTCGGACGAGGCGGCGGTGGTGTGCCGGCAGCTCGGCTACACGGGCGGCGAGGCGCACCGGCAGGCGGCGTTCGGCGAGGGGACGGGAACGATCTGGCTGGACGACGTGCAGTGCACCGGTAGCGAGTCGCGCCTGGCGGACTGTTCCTCCGTGGGCTGGGGCGTACACAATTGCCGGCACTCGGAGGACGTCGGGGTGTCGTGCGGGGCGGCGGCGGGCATATCGCTCGCGAGCGCAACCGTGTCGGGGTCGGCGCTGACGCTGCGCTACGACCGGACCCTGGACGGCGGCTCGGTGCCGTCGCCGGGCGACTTCGTGGTGGCGAAGGGCTCGTCGGCCCCTGCTGTGGCGACTCTCGTCGAGTCGGTCGCCGTGGTCGACGGCGCTGCGGTGCTGACGCTGGCGCGACCCGTCGAGCCGTCGGAGAACGTGTCCGTCAGCTACCTGCCCGCGCCAATGCACCCGTTGCAGGACGCCTCGTACAACCCGGCGCCCGCGCTGACCGGCCATCCGGTCCGGCACGCACCCGCGACGGCGGCTTCCCACGAGGTCATCAAAGGGTTGCTGGCGGAGCCGCCGCCCGCCGGCTTCGAGAGCGGAGAGAAAGTCGAGGTACTAAGCCTGTCGTCGCGCGCCCTGGCCGGCCTGTCCCCGCTGGCGGCGCTGGTGGACCTGGAGGTCCTCGACCTGCGCGACAACGCCGTGGACGACCTCTCGCCTCTCGCCAGTCTCCCGCACCTGCGCGTACTGGACCTGTCCGGCAACGCGGTCTCAGACCTGTCGCCACTGGCGAGCCTGTCGGAACTGCGCCGCCTCGACCTGTCGGACAACCGCGTGGCCGACCTCCGGCCGCTGTCGGAACTGCGCCGCCTCGAGGTGCTGCTGCTCCACGGCAATCGGGTCTCGGACCTGGTGCCGCTATGGGGTCTGCCGGACCTCGCCCACCTCGGCCTGCGAGACAACCGCATCGCGGACGCGGCGCTGCTGCGGGACGTGCGGTCGCTGCAGCGGCTGGATCTCGCCGGCAACCGGTTGCGCGACGTCTCGGCGCTCGGCGACCTGCCGCAGCTCGTGTGGCTGCGTGTCTCCGGGAATCCTGTCGCGGACTTCTCGGCCCCCGGACGGCGGACGGCCGCGCGCTGGCTGATGCTCGAGACGACGGACGGCGAGGGGTCCCGCGAACCGTAGGTCGCAGGGCTCCTACACGAGCCGGTCCAGGCCTGCGAGGACGGCCAGAAAACCCGCGATCACGCCCAGGAAAGCGAGGGCCAACGTCACCCCGACGCCCAGTACGTTGAACTTGGTGTGCAGCGACTTGATCTCGCCCCTGAACTCGGCGAACTGCTTGTCGACTTGCGCGAACTGCTTGTCGACCTGCGCGAACCGTTCGTCGACGTGGGCAAGAATGCGTTCGAATCCGAGATCGAGGTCCTTACGAACGGCGACGTGGTCGCCAAGCTGTGTCCCGAGCATGCTGGCGACGCCCTCGGCCTGTTCGCGTTCCATCCCTGACAGCGCATCCGCCACCTGCAGCGTGTCCATCACCGGCTGTGCCATGGGGTTCCGAGTCCTTTCGTCAGAATAGCCGTTTCCATGCCCCGGAGCATCCGCGCACCGGCATGCCCGCGGGGGCCACAGCGGTGGATTCTCCTGGCGGCGGGGCGCGGAGTCTGCAGGACGCTTCGCCCAACTACTGTGGGATGTTCGCTCGACCGAGGGCGATCCTGGGCGGGCACGGTCAAAGACGAGAAGTGCCTGGCGGCAGCGACGCGGCCGGCGGACATCGCCGCGGCGTGACAGAGTGGCTCAACCCGCAACGATCGACGAGCCGTTCCTGCACCACGACCGGGGACGCAACCGAGAAGACTTGCAGAAGGGTGAAACCGTCCTACGGATCCGGCGGCGGGCAGCCGGGCTCCGCCCGGAGGATCTCAAGCCGCTCCACCGACTCGCGCAACTGCCGGGGTACGCCATCGTACGCACTTCGCCCCACCAACGCCCGAGCCACCCAGCACTGGTGCCGGGACATCGCGATCGCATCCTGGCGACAACCGGTCGCATGGCGGTAGGCGGTCTCGAGCGTTTCGCATCTGACCGCCGCCCCGTCCAGCGCCGCGTAGAGTTCCGCAACGGCCGCCGCAAGCAGACGCTGCTCGGTTGCCGGATCCCCCAACGCCAGGGGCGCCAGCAATGCGGCAAACGCGAGCTTGTGCATGACCGCGGCGACCTGTCTCACATGCGGCCCCAGACGCTGCCGCCGTGGACGCCGAGGGCTTCGTCGACGACGCACGGCCAGGCGGATCGCCATTGCCGGCTCACCCATGCCGGGGAGCATAGGCGCGGTCGACGCCGCGCGCTTCCCCAACACTGGGGATGAATCCGTCGCGTCAATCCGACAGCTGCGAACCCCCTGCAGCGTAGACTGCGGCAGCGTCCCGATATGGGCCGCTGTCGAGCAACCGGGACTGTTCGATGCAGGTGAAGGCCAGCTTCGCGTCGTGCTCGTCGTCGACGCTCGCTGGCGCCGGCCGGGCGGCGCGATCGAAACGGGGCGCGCCGATCGTCGCGTACGCCGCCAGGAACCCAGCGCTCAACAGGCCGTCGGAGTCCAGTCCGATCGCGTCGGCGCATACCCCGAGGGCATGGGTTCCCGTCACCACGTGGAGGGCGAAGAAGTCGTGCGTGTCGTTGAACAGCGCGAGACCAACCTCGGCGACGCGACGCCGATGGTCGGGGAGCACCACGACCCGTCCCTCCAGCGCGCCCGAGGCGACCGTCGCGTTGTAGCGTTGCTCGAACGGTTCGGCGAGTGCGGGCCCCGGCGGCGGCAGCGACAGATCTTCGCCCGGCGACGCCGTGTTGGCCAGCACCTCCAGCGCCGGGTCGGGACCCGCGCTCGCGAGGTACGCGAGTCCGGCGGCGACCTCGGCACCGACCTCGAACCGGATCCCGTATGCCAGGCGAATGATCGGGTGGAAGGCGAAGCGGACCCAGCCGCTGGCGAGCCTCGGCAACCAGGTCGTGAGGGTCCTCCGCATTCCAAGCCGTTCGAGTTCTCCGTCGAAGAACGCCAACAGGGACCCGTACGCGTCGATGTGTCCCACCGCGTCCGCGAACTCCACCGGTGGACGCCGGGCGAGGCGCGCGGGCGGGTCCAGCCGACCCCGGTAACGCGCCGCGTACCGCTCGAGGTCAGACCGTCGCACCCCGACTGCCCACATGGCCAGGAGAGCCATGGGCAAGTGGTCGGAGAGATGGCCCTGGTAGTGCGGACCATGGGTGTCGCGGTGGATGCGCAGGGGCTCCACCAGCCAGTCGGGCACGAACACGTCAGGCAGGTTGCGTCAGGATGCGCTGTCCGTCAACACGGTCACCCGCACGGTGCGCACGAAGTTCTCCGCCATGCGGACGGTCTCGAGCACGTAGGGCCCGATCCGCACGCTGACGTTGCCGTCCGGGAACGACTCCAGTTGCTCCAGGAAGAGGCCGTTCATCGTCCGGGGACCGGAGGTCGGGAACTCCCATCCGAGCGCGCGGTTCACGTCCCGGACCAGGGCGCTGCCGTCGATGAGGTACGAGCCGTCGTCCTCGCGATGCGCCTCGCCGAACCGCGCCGCGAAGTCCGTCGTGAACTCCCCCACGATTTCCTCGAGCAGGTCCTCCAGTGTCGCCATCCCCCGGATGCCGCCGTACTCGTCCACCACCAGCGCGACGCGGCGCTTCTCACTCTGGAAGTTGTAAAGCTGCGTGTGCAGGGGCGTGCTCGAAGGCACGAAGTACGGCTCCTCGGTCTCGCGGAGCACGTCGGCCTTGGTGAACGTCTCCCCGGCGAACCGCGCCGCCCGCCGCAGGTGCAGGACGCCCACCACGTCGTCGATGTGCTCGCGGTACACGGGCAGGCGCGTGTGCTGGGAACTCTCGATCGCCTCGAGGATGGTGGGCGCGTCGTCCTCGAGGTCGATGCCGACGATCCCGGCCCGCGGCACCATGATGTCCTCGACCGTCACGTTCTCGAGATCGAGGATCCCCACGAGCATCGCCTGCCGCTCGGGCGGTAGCGTGGTGTGCTCGTTGAGCACGGTCTTGAGTTCCGCGACGGAGAGCTGCTCGGTCTTCTCCTCGGTCCGCGCGATCATCGGCGCTGCCAGCAAGTTGCTGAACCAGTTCACAAAAATCACCACCGGGTACGAGAGCTTCAACAGCGGCTGCAGCAAGTAGGACGACGGGAAAGCCAGCGTCTCGGGCCTCGCCGCCGCGACGGTCTTCGGGGTCACTTCGGCGAAGATCAGCATGTAGACCGTGAGCACGAGCGCGCCGACGAAGGGCCCCGCGGTATCGCCGATGAGCCGGGTGGCGACCTCGGTCCCGAACGATGCGGTCAGGAAGATGACGACGTTGTTGCCGACCAGGATGACGCCGAGCAGCCGGTCGGGCCGTTGCAGCAGTTCGTTCGCCTTGCGCGCGCCGCCGTGGCCCTCAAGCGCCAGGTGCCGCAGCCGGTAACGGTTGAGCGCCATCATCGCCGTCTCCGACCCGGCGAAATAGCCGGACATCACGGTCAGGACGAGGATGATCAGCAGCAGCGCCCCCATGGACAGCTCGTTCATGTGCCTGGCCTCCCGACCCAGAGCGAAGCCGCGGAGCCGCGGCGAGCGACGGGGCGTTGTCCGTCGGGAGCAGTGTTCCACGGAACGACCGCCGCAGGAAGCCGACACGGTAAGATGCGGCGCCACGTATGAACGCGCCCGTACAGCTCGAGAAGCAGCCGAACAGGTCCGGCGATCCGCATCTGGCCGACCAGGGGTTCGGGCGCCTGGCGAAGGCGCCGCCACCCCATTTTCCCGGGACCGACCTCGACGGCAT
The DNA here is from genome assembly GCA_028821035.1 of Gammaproteobacteria bacterium. Taxonomy (GTDB): domain Bacteria; phylum Pseudomonadota; class Gammaproteobacteria; order Pseudomonadales; family Azotimanducaceae; genus VXNE01. The sequence continues at coordinate 10,755 of JAPPHP010000410.1, forward strand.
CTACGCGTTCTTCGCCGAGAACGGCTACGTCGTGATCGCGGGATGCCTTTCGCAGGCGGAACTCGGGCACCTGAACGCGTTCTACGACCGCACCCAGGAGGAGCGCCCGGAGGCGTGGGGCCTCGGGCCGCGGAAACCCCACCACCGCCACCAGGGCCTGATCTTCTCGCAGCCGCTGCTCGACTATCCGGAACTGGACCCGTACACCCGGCACCCGGGTTCGTATCCCGCCGTCTGCCGCCTGCTGGGCGGCGAGGAACGCGCCCGCTTCAGCGAGTTCAACTTCCGCGAGACGCCGGAGAACGCGGGCCTCGGCGGCCAGAACTTCCACCACGACGCAACGCGCCCGGACCGCTTCGCGCGAGAGCCGTACATGCCGGTGGACTGGCTGTGCGCCGTGCACTACCTCACCGACGTCGAGCCGGGGACCCCGGCGTTCTGCGTGGTGCCGAAGAGCAACCGTTTCGGGACGCTCCGGGATGCCTACGAGACGCTCGGGGAGGCCTACCGGGAGATGCCGCTGTTCGCCCCGGCCGGGACATGCATCCTGTACGACACCGCCACCTGGCACTGTCGTCTCGACGGCGACGGACGGCGCCGCCGGCGCACCTGGCACCAGTACTACGCGCGCGGCGGCTGGCTGCCGAGTTCGCTACCGCATACCGACCGCTACGTGCGCCCGCCCACGCCCTGCCTGACCGACTGGAACCTGTTTCCCGAACGCCTCGCACTGCACCCGGACCCGGCGACGCGGCTCTTCTTCTCGCACTGGAACACCGCCCAGTGCGAGTGGGTCGCATCGGGGTTCTCGGACGCGGTACGACGGAGCATGCCGCGGGGGTATCAGTAACCCCCACGGACACCGGGGAAAGCCGTCAGCAGACGGTTACGGCTGCGCCACCCAGACGTTGCACCAGCCCTTCGCGGCGACCAACCGGCCCTTGGGGGGCACCGCTCCCGCTATCGGGAAAAGGGCGCACGGGGCCCAGCCGTCGGCCTCCTCCGCATTGGCGTAGTGCAGGCAGTTGTCGCAGAACTGGGTCTTGCCCTCTGCCGTGGCGCGCTTCGGGAATCGGGTGGTGTCCACCGCATCCGCGTCATGGCGATACCCGAAGGCGACGGCCACCGGGTCGCTCTCATCCAGCCTTGGGGCCGCATCCTGGGCAAGCAGGTTCACTGCGGGGATGACCGCGAGTCCCGCGGTCGTCGCGGCGACGAATCGCCGACGTGTCCATGTCGGTCCTGGCACCATGCTTCCTCGTGCTCCTGAAATGGCAGCGCGCAATGATAGCGCCCGGCCCCTTCCGGGTCAGCCGACGGCGGCCTCCCGCGCCAGTCGCGCATCCAGCGACCAGAGCCTGGACGCGAACCCCACCGCGCAGAGCGCGGCCAGCATCGCCGCCGCGGAAACCACGAGGGCGCGTTCCGCCCCCCACCACTCGACCATCAGGCCCGACAGCATCGTGCCGAGGGGCGCCGACGACATGAACGAGAAGCCGAAGAACGACATCACCCGCCCGCGCTGGTCCGGCGGGGCCCGCTCCTGCATGATCATCCGCGCCATGCTCATGCCGAGTCCCGCGCAGGAGCCCCAGGCGCCGATGCACAACACGAACGCCGGAAACTCGAGGCCCGCCCCGGCCAGCCCGAGCGCAACGGAGCCCACGCCGCTCGCCACCAGCAACAGCCGCCCCGGCCGGCGCACATCGCCGACCAGCAGGAGCACGAACACCGCGGCGATCAGACCCACCGCGTTGGCGGTGGAGAGCCAGGCGAGGTCATTGGCGGAGCCGTCGTAGACCTCCCGCACCAGCAGGGGAATGGTCACGACGTAGGGCCCCATGAAGAAGAGGCCGACGGCGAAGTTCTGCACCACCACCCCGCGCATGGACCGCGAGCCCATCACCGTGCGGGCGCCGTCGGCCACGGAGCGCGCCAGTTCGCCCACGGCAGATCCGGACCGCCGGGGAGCAACGATCGGCGGCACGGCCACCCCCGCGAGCGCGACCGCCCCGATGACGAGGACGGCCGCCTGCACGAGCACGACCGGACCGGCGCCGACCCGGTCGGCCTGGCCCGCCACCAGGAACGCCACGATCTGGATACCGAACTGCACCAGCGTCACGAGGGCGACCGTCCGCTGGATACGCTGGCCGGCCACCTGGTTCAGCAGGCCGTCGCGCGCCGGCGTCAGGAACGCCTGGGCGCATCCCATCGCCACCGCGAACGCGATCATGAAGCCGAACGTCAGGCCGTCCAGGGCCAGCACGACCCACAGCGCCAGCACCGGTAGGGTGGCCGCCACCTGGGACGCCACCGCGACGCGCCGTCCCCCGTAGCGGTCGGAGATGCTGCCGCCCACCAGCATCAACAGCATCGCGGGCACCAGCATCGCCGTCTGCGCGACGCCCACCATGCGCGGCGACTCGTGGAGCACGATGGTCACGAGCCACGCGAACATCACGGTCTGGATGCCGTTGCAGGCGAACCAGCCGCTCGTGCCGACGAGGTAGTAGTGGAGTGGCCGCAAAGCCTCGTGTCCCGGGTCCGTCCGTCGGGACGAGGCTATCAGCTTGGCGCTTCCCGAGCCCCCTTCGCCGGCGGTCGCGAGGCCCCGCGGCCCACGCCACGAGGTGTTGAATCCACCCCCGCCCGACCTTAGAATCCGCGCCTTCCCGCGTCCCCTTCGTCTAGAGGCCTAGGACACTGGGTTTTCATCCCAGTAACAGGGGTTCGACTCCCCTAGGGGACGCCACAAGCTCTCTCGACTCCTCCGCCCGATCAGGCGTGGCGTGCCCCGATCATCCCGTCGCCCAAGGATCGATGACCTCGACGCCCGTGCCTTCAAAGTCCCGGATGTTTCGCGTAACGAGGCTTGCGCCGTGCGCGCGCGATATGGCGACGATCTGGCAATCGGCTTCGCCGATCGGGCGCCCCGCCAGGCGGCGGTCCGCGGCAATCTCCGCGTAGGCTCGTGCCGCGGCGCTGTCGAACGGCAGAATCCTGTCGGAAAAGCCGCGTTCCAGCCATCGACGCATGGCGGATTCAAGGGCGTTGCGTCGTTTGCCCGCAGGCAGGATCGCTACGCCGAAGCGCAACTCCGCTTCGCTTATCGCAGTCAGGTACATCGTCGCGGCGTCGCGTTCGGCAATCCACGCGGCGACGCTGGGCGTTGGCGTGGGACGCATGAGATCGGACGCAACATTGGTGTCTATGACGAGCATGCGGGTCGTTCAGGAGAAGTCCGGCGGCTCACGCATCGGGCTGCGGCGCGCGGGAAGTTCGAGTTCCACACCGCCAAGCGGCGCGAAACACTCGTGGGTGAAGGCCGCCAGGTTCCGGGGACGACCGAGGTCACCGTTCACCGCATCGCGCAGGATGATGCGCACTTCCTCCTCCATCGAACGGTGATGCTCCGCGGCGCGCACGCGCAGGCGGGTCTTCACGTCGTCGTCGAGATTGCGGATCGTGATACTCGCCATCGCCCGTGCCTCGTTGTCGTATCGCCCCCTCAACCTACAGTATGCTTGCAGTGCAAGCAAACACGGATTCGGGCGGGCCGTGAGGATCTCTCCGGGCTCTGGATCAAGGCCAGGACCGGGTGGAAACCGTGGCGGGGAGCGCGCGAAGCTGTCTGTCCGACAGGCTGCTCAGCCCGATGCCCCCTGCCTGAGCTCCGGGATCACTTCATGGCCGAGACGTTCCATACTCGCCGCAACGTGCGCGGGATCGGCGTCGCGCGAGCCTGTCAGGAGCACGAGTCGATCCAGACCCTGATCGATCAGTTCCCGCAGGCGTTCCACGCAGTACGCCGCCGGGCCCACTACCGCGAAACGCGCGACAAAGTCGTCGGAAACCGCCTGCATGTGCGCCGCCTTGCCGCTGGCGTGATTGGCCATGTCGTAGTTCTCACCGATGTGCTGGAACACGGCAGCGTCCTGGAGGCCGTCACAGGCGGCACTGGACATACCGCTGAAGTGAGCGAATGTGCCGGTGCTGCCACGGACGACGTCGATACCGCGCTGCATGTCGTCGTCGCAGGCCACGTTGACGTAGGCGCCAAAACTCAGCTCGGCCGGGTCGCGGCCGGCCTCTCGAGCGGCCTGTCGCGCGGCCGTGACGCCGGCCGCGATACGCGTCGGATCCGCCCCCATCGCAAAGGTGATTCGATCGGCAAGACGCCCGGCCATTGCGATCACCCGCGGGCCGGTGCTGGCGACGTCGACCGGCACCTTCGGTTGTCCGCTCCCGGCAATCCAGGCAATGCGGCTCTCATAGCCGTCCAGGTCGACCGGCTCCCCCCGCAGATACGTCTGCAACTGCTGGAGGTAGACTTCCAGACGTTTCGCCCCCGCCGGCTTCTGCCCAAGGTAGCCAAGTGACGAGTCGCCACGGCCGATGCCCACCACGGCTCGCCCGCCTGACTCCACCTGCACGGTCGCGATTGCAGACGCGGTTACCGCGGGGAGGCGGGTCACCGGGTTGGTGACCGCGGTGCCCACCTTGAGTCGCGAGGTCGCCTTCGCCGCGAGACACATCGCCGAGTAGATGTCGCCCGAAAGGCACTGTGTGTCCGCGAAATACAGACCGTCCCAGCCATGGTCTTCCGCCGCGCGAGCAGCACGCTCGCTGTTGCCGGGCATCGGAAAGGTGATCTGCCAGAACTCCGTCATCTGTTGTCCCCCGGTATGGTCGTCGCATGGAACCCCGAGAGAATATACCGGTCGCAAGTTCGGAGACCTGGTCCCACAAGGCTCCTCGACGCTGGCGTGAAAGCAGACCGGGGACTACGTTGAGCCCGCCCGGAGTCTGTGCAAGGATGCGGCGCCGCCGATGCGCTCCCGCCGGGCGCGCGGAGCACGGCATGGACACACACTGACCCACCAGGGAGAAGCCTCTTGTCCACCACCCTCGCCGACATCGCACCCCCGTTCGTGGCCATGGCGCACCGCATCGTCTGGTGCACGGCCGCGACGGTCGACGCTCAGGGTCGCCCGCGGTCGCGCGTCCTGCACCCCATCTGGGAATGGGACGACGGGACGCTCACGGGCTGGATCGCGACCGCACCCACCGCGACGAAGCGCGCGCACCTGGAGGCCAGCCCCCACGTCTCCTGCAACTACTGGGCGGAGAACCAGGACACCTGCGTCGCGGAGTGCCACGCGGAGTGGGGGTTCGACCTGGCCACCCGCGAGGCGCTTTGGGAGCGGTTCAAGTCGGCGCCGGCGCCGGTCGGCTACGACCCGGCGATCATTGCCATGTGGGAGGGGCCCGAGAGCCCGGCGTTCGCCGCCCTGAAGCTGACGCCCTGGCGCCTGCGCGTAATGCCCGGAGCGGTCATGACGACGGGTGCGGGCGAGGTGCTGACCTGGCAGGCCTGAGGGGCCGTCGTCGCCCGCCGGTACCGATCAGAACCGGACGCCGAGCCCGACCGCGTAGGTGACGTCCGACGCCGGGCTGTCTTCCGGCGGCTCGGTCTCGTGGCGCACGTCGACGCGCGCGTTGGCGTTCCACCTGGCGCCCAGGTGATAGCGGACGCCCGTCGACGCTTCGATGCTCATGCCACGGTCCGACTCGGCACGGACCAGGACGCCGTGGTTGTGGAAGAGTTCGAGCCGGTTGCCCCAGAGGAACCTTCCGTAGTCGAGGCCCCAGCGCGCCGCCGGACCGGTGGAGTCGTCGCCGCCGCGTTCCTCCAGCACCTGGCTCACCCCGAGTTCCACCGACCAGCGCTCGAACGACGTGTCGCGCAGCCGGCGGCCCACGCTGCCACCCAACGCGACGCGCTCGCCGATGCCCTTGAGGCGGTCCTGGTAGTACTGCACATTGCCGGCGACGTACCAGGCCGGCCCGAACGCCACCTTCAGGCCGTAGTCGATGTCCAGGAGGTCCCCGGTCCGGATGCCGTCGACCTCCTCACCGAGTACGTCCGCGCGCACCTGGTGCTCCATCCTGCCCCGGCGCAGCGTGCTCTCCGCCAGGACGCGGAAGTCCTCCTCGTCCCGGCTGCCGCTCGCGGCGGAGGCGGACAAGTCCACGTGGGTCTGCCAGCTATCCACCAGGGAGAGCCCCCGCAGGCGGTTGCGCCGGATCACTGCGACCGGCGCGAGCGGTTCGTCTTCGGTCAGCACGGCCACCCGCCGGCTGCCGTTCCGCTCCACCAGTTCGAACGCGTCGTCGGTCTCGACGTGCGCCACCGCTTCGCGGTCCACGACCAGGCTCCCGGCGTACTCCGTGTCGAACATGACCCGGTCGCCGGCCATGCCGACGAGATTGCCGGTCAGGCGGTCGCCGTTCTGCATTACCAGGACATCGGCCCCGGCGCAGGCCGCCAGGGCCACGACGACCGTCCCCGCGACGCGCGTCACGCCGGCTCCGCCGCCTCGAGCAGCGCCTTGCCCACCCAGTGCCGCGCGAAGTACTGCGCGGTGCGACCGCTGCGCACGCCGCGCGCCAGGGCCCACTGCAGGGCCGCCTTGCGGACCTCCTCGGTCCACGGGCAGTGCGCCCCGTGCCGTTCCGCGAGGCGCGCCAGCCAGTGGCGGACGACGTCGAGGTATTCGTCCTGCCGGAACGGGTAGAAGGACAGCCACAGGCCGAAGCGGTCCGATAGGGAGATCTTCTCTTCCACGGCCTCGCCTTCGTGGATCTCTCCGCCCCGGTGCCCGGCCTCGAGGTTATCGGCCATGTACTCGGGAATCAGGTGGCGGCGGTTCGACGTCGCGTAGATCACGACGTTCTCGCTGCGCGCGAACACGGAACCCTCGAGGGCGCTCTTCAACTCCTTGAACGAGGGGTCGTCCGCCTCGAAGGACAGGTCGTCGCAGACGATGACGAAGCGGAACGGCTCTTCGCGCAGGGACGCGGCGATGTCGGAGATGCCCGCGAGCGCCCGCTTGTCCACCTCGACGAGACGCATCCCGCGTTCGGCGTACCGGTTCAGCAGCGCGTGGATCAGCGAGGACTTGCCCGTCCCCCGCGCCCCCCACAGCAGCGCGTTGTTCGCCGGGTGCCCCGCCACGAACTGCGCGGTGTTGGTCTCGAGCTGCTCCTTCTGGCGGTCGATGCTGAGCAGGTCGTCGAGCTCGATGTCGTCGACGTGGGTGAGCGGCACGAAACGACCGCCGAACTCGCGGCGCCACGCCGCCGCGCGCGTCCGCACCCAGTCGACGCGCCCGGCCGCGGGGAGCAGGTCCGAAACCCGGCGCACCAGCGCGAGGCCGCTTGCGACCAGTTCCTGCAGTCCGTCCTTCACGTTCCGGGCAACTTCGGGGGCAGCCGAGAGGTGCGGCATTGTAACCGCGCCTCCCCACCGGGGCTCCGCCAGACTCGCTATACACTGCGCCCGGAGCCGACGGGCCGGGAGACATGGATGGCGCCAGCCACCGCCGCCGCATTCATCGCCTACTTCGTCGTGATCGCCGGCATCGGCTACGCGTCTCTCAAGCGCACCCACGGACTCGACGACTACGCCATCGGGGGACGGTCCCTGAAGGCCCCCGTGGCCGCGCTTTCCGCCGGCGCCTCCGACATGAGCGGCTGGCTGCTGCTCGGGCTGCCCGGCGCCGTGTACGCCCTTGGGCTCTCGCAGTCGTGGATCGTGATCGGCCTGGTGGCCGGGGCCTGGTGCAACTGGAAGTGGGTCGCGCCGCGCCTCCGCCATGCCAGCGCGGCCCTCGACGGAGCGCGCTCCCTCCCCCAACTCTTCGCGCGCCGCATGGGGGGAGACCGGCGGGCCCTGACCGTCGTCGCCACCCTCGTCGTCCTCGGGTTCTTCACGCTCTACACCGCCGCGGGGTTCGTGGCCGGGGCCAAGCTCTTCTCCACCACCCTCGGGCTCGACTACGCGACGGCGCTGTGGCTCGGCGTCGCGGCCATCATGCTGTACACGGCGGTCGGCGGATTCCTGGCCGTGTCCTGGACGGACTTCTTCCAGGCGCTCCTGATGATGGGGGCGCTGACGGTCGTCGCGGTTCTCGCGTTCGCCGAGCTTCCCGCCGAGCGAGCCGACATCGCTATCGGCGCGATCGCCCCCGTCGGGGCGGTGTCGCTGGCCGCATGGGGCCTCGGCTACTTCGGTCAGCCCCACGTGCTGGCCCGCTTCATGGCCATCGAGTCTGTTGCCGCCGTACCGCGGGCGCGGCGCATCTGCATGAGCTGGATGGTCGTATCGAGCGCCGGGGCGCTCGCGGTCGGTGTCCTCGGCGCTCCGTACTTCGCCGCGACCGGAACGGGGCTCGCCGACCCGGAGACCGTATTCATCGCGCTCTGCCAGGCGCTGTTGCACCCGGCGGTCGCGGGCTTCGCCGTCGCCGCCATCCTTGCCGCGGTGATGAGCACGGTGGACTCGCAGCTCCTCGTCACGGCCACGGCGTTGGTCGACGATCTCCCGCGGATCTGGAAGCGCGTTCCGTCGGAACGGCAACTCCTGGTCGCGAGCCGACTCACGGTCGTGGCCGTCGCGGCGGCTGCCGGCACGGTGGCGACCGATCCAGACAGCCAGGTCCTCGGCCTGGTGGCCTACGCGTGGGCCGGGCTCGGAGCGAGCTTCGGTCCCGCGCTCCTGTTCACCCTGTTCTGGCGGCGGACCAGCGCAAACGGGCTGATCGCGGGGATGGTGGTCGGCGCCACCACGGTCGTGGGTTGGCGCGGGCTCGAAGGCGGCGTCTTCGACCTCTACGAACTGCTGCCGGCCTTCCTGGCGGCGTGCCTCGCGATCTGGGTCATCAGCCTGGTCGAATCCGGCGACCCCGCTTCGGAGCGCGCCTTCGACCGCTCGCTCGCGTCGGCCGGGTGACGCCGTACCGGCGCGGTCAGGAGCGCCGGTGGATGGGAACTACGTTGTCCCCGCGTCGTACGTAGACCTCCCGGTCCCGACCCGGTCCATGCACGCCGATCGAACCGGGCCCGAAGACGCGCAGTTCGTACTCGACCGGATCGTCTCGGTCGTCCCGCGCCATGACGAGATTGCGCCCCGCGATCCGCCACTCCCCTTCCTCCACGTCCCCGCCGCTACGGGCGACGTAGTGACCCTGCTCGTTCCCGCCGGAGAACTCGAGCACCACCGGGGACGTGGCGTCCTCGAGGTCCCAGATTCCCGGCAGGTGGAGTTCGGCGAGCCATTGACGCCGGCTCGTGCGCGCGCGCATGAGCCAGATGCCGAGCACCGCCATCGCCGCGATGCCGGCGGCCAGGAAGATCACGACAGCACTTCCCGGTCGACCCCGACGACGATCGCGTCGAGGCGCTCGTCCACCCACCGCTCGACGTCGCCCAGCATGCGCTCCACCACGGTCGCGCTGGAGGCCACCGCCACCACGGACCAGCGCGCGCGCTGGTGCACGTCCTGGTGCCCGCTCTCGCAGACCGCCAGGTTCGGGATGCGCCCGAACTTGTCGCGCAGGCGCTGGAGCCGCCGGCGCTTCTCTTTCAGCGACGCGCAGCCGGGGAGGTGAAAGTCCAGGCCGAGAATGCCGACGTGCATGGCTACCGCTCCGCGAATTCCGCCGCCGTGATCGCGTAGAAGACCGTGTCGAGGCCACGCCACACCTTGCGCTCCTCGAAGGACATCCCGAGACGCTGCAACACCCGGACCGCACGCTGATTCGGGGTGTCGGTCGAGGCGATCACGCGTTCCATCCCGCACCCGTCGAATCCGTGGCGCAGCACCGCGAGCGCCGCTTCCGTGACGAACCCCTCGCCCCAGTACTCGGGAAGGATGCCATAGAGCAGCTCGATGTCCTCGCCGTCCTCGAAACGGCGAAAGCCGCAGAACCCTACGATCACGGGCTCAGTCGCCTTGAGGTCCAGGGAGAAGAATCCCCAGCCGTGCTCCGCGAAGTCGCGGACGCTCTGCTCGATGATCGCCCGCACGGTGTCCAGCGGGAGGACGCGGTCGTCCCACAGGTAGCGCCGCACTTCGGCGTTCGCCCAGAACGCATGGAGCACTTCCGCGTCTTCCATCGCGAACGGGCGAATGTGCAGCCGATCCGTCGCCAGCGTCGTCATGATGTATCGGCCTGGCCGGGTAGGCGCCTCGGAGCCGCTCGAGCGCGCGATTAACCGAAGCCGGTCCTGGCCACGTCCCCTGGAATGAGCGGATAGCTGATGCCGGCCCACTTCTGCACCACCCGGATGACCTGGCAGGCGTACCCGAACTCGTTGTCATACCAGACGTAGAGGACCGCGCGGTTCTTGTCGACGATGGTCGCGCCGCCGTCGATGGTGCAGGCATAGCGCCGCCCGACGAAGTCGGAGGACACGATTTCCGGCGAATCGGTGTACTCGATCTGCCGTTGCATGGAGGAGTCGAGCGACATGTGGCGCAGGTACTCGTTGACCTCCGTCAACGAGGTCTCCCGCTCGAGCGCCAGGTTGAGGATGGCGAGGGATACGTTGGGGGTCGGCACCCGGATCGCGTTGCCGGTGAGCTTGCCCTCGAGTTCCGGCAGGAGCTTGGCCACGGCCGAGGAGGCGCCGGTCTCCGTGATGACCATGTTGAGGGGGGCGCCGCGGCCGCGCCGGTTCTTCTTGTGGAAGTTGTCCGTCAGGTTCTGGTCGTTGGTGTAGGCGTGCACCGTCTCCATGTGCCCGTGCTCGATGCCGAACTCGTCGTTCATCGCCTTCATCGCGGGCACGATGGCGTTCGTGGTGCAGGACGCCGCCGCCAGCAGCCGGTCGTTCTGGTTGATGAGGTGCGAGTTCACGCCCGAGACGATGTCCTTGATCGCGCCCTTCCCCGGGGCGGTCAGGATCACCCGCGCGACGCCCTTGGCCTGCAGGTGCTGGCCGAGGCCCTTCTCGTCTCGCCAGACGCCGGTGTTGTCGATCACGATGGCGTTCGAGATGCCGAGACGCTCGTAGTCGACGGTCGCCGGGTCGTTCGCGTAGATCACCCGGACGACGTTGCCGTTGGCGATGATGCAGCTGTTCTCGTGGTCGACGCGGATCGTCCCCTGGAAGCCCCCGTGGACGGAGTCCCGGCGCAGCAGGCTCGCGCGCTTGTCGAGGTCGTTGTCGGCCCCCTTGCGCACGACGATGGCGCGCAGTCGCAACTGGTCGCCGCCGCCGGTCTTCTCGATCAGGAGCCGGGCGAGCAGGCGACCGATCCGGCCGAAGCCGTAGAGCACGATGTCCTGCGGCTGCTCGAGGGGCGGCACGTGCCGCCCGATGATCTCCGCGCACTCCCGTTCGACGAAGGCGTGCGCCGTGATGCCGCCGTTCGTCTCCGCCTCCTCCATGAAGCGCACCGTCAGCTTGCCGAGGTCGATGTGCGACGGCCCGAGGTCGAGCCCGGACAGCGCCTCGAGGATCGGGTAGCTCTCGAACTCCGACAGCTCGTTGTGCGCCACCTGCCGCACGTAGCGGTGCGCCTTCATGAGCTGCGTAACGCTCTGATTGTTCAGCGCTTTCCCGTAACAATAGGTCACGACGTTGTTGCGGTACAGCCGGCCGATGAGGGGGATCATCGCCTCCGCGAGCGCTTCGCGTTCCTTCCAGTCGGGGAAATAGTCGTCAAGACTTGGTAGTGCCACGTCAGTCGGTTCGTCGCAAGGAGATTGAGGGAGGCGCGTATTATCGGAGACTGACGTTGTGGCCGGCAACCCGCGCGACCCTTCGGGTCGCGTTCGAGTTTCGCTTTGCGAAACTCGTGGCGAATCGATCGACCTGACGGGAACGGTGTCCGCCGGTCATCCAGGCGGGGCGAAACCGGCGGCTTCGTAGGCCCGGAGCGTCAGCAGCGCGTCGATCGTGACGCGGCCGCGCCATTCGAGTTCCACGCCGGGGCCGATGGGCGGCCACTTGATGGGCCACCCGCCATCTTCCCCCTGGCGGGACCGCAGGTCGGCGAGACCGGCGGACAGTTCCTCGCGCTCGAACAGGCGATAGCCAAAGCCGGTCGGGACCGGCGCCCAGTCGAGCGGCGGGTGGACGTAGCCGGGGGCGGCGAGGTCGCGTTCGATCTCGGACGACGACAGCAGGTAGTCTCGCAAGATCGCAAGCCACGACTCGGCCCGCGAGCGGTCCTCGGCCTGTTCCAGGAACGCGATCGCGCAGCGCAGGTCGTCGAATCCGGTGGGCTGCTCCTCGTCCAGCCGCCTCCAGCAGAACGCGGCGCCCCGCCGCACCCACGGGTGATCCACACCCCATTTCGTCAGCGTCGCGACGATCGCGCCGGTCGGGTTGATCCAGGGTGGCGGGTCGGGGTCTGTCCGCCACCACGGCGCATGCGGGTAGGCATTCACGCTCGGCAACGCGAACGGGAGCCCGCCCGACGCGTCCGCGTTCCGGTCCAGCCAGTCGCACAGCTCGTGGACCATCGGGTCGTCCGGGCACTCGATCAGGTCCAGGATCTCCAGCGCGACCTCGGCGTCCACCGGCTGGCTCTCGGGACAGCGCTTGTCGGGCTCGAGCGCATTGCCGAAGCCGCCATCCGGATTTCGGTAGGCGCGCAAGGCATCGAGCACGGACTCCCGCGGGCCGTCCTCGAACAGGCAGGCGAAGAGGCGCCGGTCGAGGAGACGGGCGTTGCGCAGGACGAAGTCGCGAGCCCCTACGAACCCTTGGGAGTCCCGACTCGGGTCGGTGTGTCCCGCGCTCACGATCCGGATGCCTGCTTCGTCAAGGTGCAGGCAAGCCGGCATTCACGCGTCGGGTCGTTCATCGCCGGGTTGCGGCGACACATCCGGCGCGCGCTCGAGATGGCGCTTCAAGTCACCAGGCGTAGACCTCGCGCCACGGCGCTCGAAGTAGTCCGCCGCTGTCTCCACGGCCCCGATCTTTTGCGTCACCGCCGTGGCAATCCACTGGTTGAGCGAGACGCCCTCGTCTTTCGCCAGACGCGCGGCTGTCTCCTTCAACGATGCCGGTAGCTTCAGCGGATACTTGTAACGGGTGGTTTCGCTCACGTTCGTAGCCTCCTCAAGACCTCCCTCGGAGTCGCGACCGCTACACCAATGTCGATGGCAGCCGCAAAGCCCTTCAGGTTGCGGGTGACTACGCAGTCAGCATCGCCGTTCGTCGCGACTTCAAGCACCATTTCGTCATTCGCGTCTCGTAGAGTCGGATCGTCCGCGCTATCGAGATGGCTGCAACGACCGGCGGGCGGACTTCTCAGAACGAGAAGTCAAGCGTCACGCCATAGGTCCTGGGCTGCTGGTACTGCGCCCTGTTCGTGCCAAAGGGAAGAAACGCGGCACCGAACGCCCGGTACACCTCGCTGTCATCGTCCGTCAGATTCTTCGCCCACAGCGAGATGCCCCAACTATCGGACGCTGGCCGATAGCCTACGCGAGCTCCAAGCAAGGCCTGGGACGGCAGGACATCGTCGGGATGGTTGTGGAAGGAGCCGTCCGAGAAACGCTCGTCCACGTAGCTCAGATCAAGCCGGGAGGTCAGCGTACCGCCCATCAGCGCTCTCGTGTGCTGAGCGGATACGTTAACGGTCCACTCTGGCGCGAGAGGCAGGGTCTTGCCTCCGGCATCAAAGAACCCACCCCTGCGCTGGTCTTCGACATCCGACAGCTTGTCATAGACCGTATCCATGTAGCCGATCCCGGCGGTGAATCGAAGCCCTTCCGTTGGCAGCGCGACCAGCTCGAGTTCGAAACCTTCGCCTTCGGCCGTCCCGGCGTTGGACAGGAATCGGAGCGGGATACCACCGGGTCCGCAGTTCACGCAACCCAGGCGAACCTGCAGATCATCGTAGTCCATGCGGAACAGTGCGAAGTTCAGGACGAGCCGGTTGTCCAGCCAGCTCGACTTCATGCCGAGTTCATAGCTCGTGACTTCCTCGTGGTCGGTGATCAGGTTGTTTGCCGCGAAGTCCGCGATGGGGTCAGGGGTGTTGTTGAACGCACCGGACTTCACGCCCGTTCCGATACTGCCATAGATCATGACATCGTCCGTGATCTGATAACGCATACCCGCGGTCCAGGTCCATTCCTCCAGTACGACATCGACGGGAGCGTCAGTTGTCTCGGTAAGGGCAGGATTACCCAAGATGATGCACGTGATGGGGTTGGCGCATGAGGAAGGGTGCGTCTGCTGTTCCTTTATCTCATCGGTGTAGCGCAAACCACCGAAAAGCACCATCCGGTCGCTCAGGTCAAGATTGGCGTGGAGGAAACCGGCCCAGCTTCTACGGTCCAGCGTATTGCCGCCCCGCGCGATACTCGAATTGCGTACCGGCGGGAAGGGGAACCCGCTGCCGAGAAAGATCACGTCATTGACCGCGCCCTCGTCATCGTCGTAGTAGAAACCCGCGACAAAGTCATAGCTGCGGTCTGTCGGCGACGCGATCCGCAGTTCCTGGCTGAACTGTTCGGTGCCAACGAACGATGTGATACCGACGACCGGGTTGGGCGTGGCCTCGACGTCGGCACCGAAGGTCAGCTCGTCGCCCAGTAAAGCCGTTGTGGACGTAAGCGTATAGCCATTCTCGAACTCATGCTCGATCGTCACCGATGCGTTGGACAACTCTATCTTCGATGTGTTCTCCGTATCGTTCGTCGTGGTGTAGGCCCGATCATCCGCCGCGGGTCCATCGACATGCTCGAAAAAGTAGTCGTCGGAATCCGAATCGTAGGCGCTCACGGAGAGGTCGATCGTGGTTTGAGCGCTCGGCGTGTATCGCACCTGAAAGCGGGCGCTGGTCTTCTCCTTGCCACCGAGCTTGTCGCTACCCGTCGTCACGTTGTCCGCATATCCGTCGATCTCGTAGCTTTCCGCAAACAGCTTCACCGCGAGAGTGTTTTCAAGAAGGGGAATGTTCACGCTGCCGCGGGCATGGACCAGGTTTCGGTTGCCGGCGTCGACGGACAAGTCTCCGAAAAAGTCCTCCGTGGTCGGCTTCTTGCTCGTGATGTTGATTGCGCCGCTGATCGTGTTGCGACCGAACAGCGTGCCCTGCGGACCCCGCAGGACCTCCACCCGCTCTATGTCACCCATGTTCGGGTTGGCGTTGAACTGACGTGAATGGAACACACCATCCACGTACACGCCTACGCTCGAATCGAAACCCAAGGCCGACGGTTCCGTACGGGTGTATATGCCGCGAATCGAGATGAACGACAGTCCCTGGTTGACCGACTCGGCGAATACGAAGTTGGGAACCTGACTTGACAGATCCTTCAGATCCAGCGAGCCGGTGGCAGCGATGTCTTCGGCCGTCACCGCGGAAATCGAGATAGGTACGTCCTGCAACGACTCGGCGCGCCGGGTCGCGGTGACGACAATCTCCTCAATCGCCAGCGCGGACGCACCTTCCTGGGCGAACGAAGTGACGGGCAGCGCCAGAGAGACTGCGAACAGGGCAACGCCAGCCCCACGGAAAAATCGAGGCCGGTACATGGCTTTTGCCCAATAGATTAGTCGGGTCAGTATTGCACACGCCTTGCCGGAAGTCAGGCGTTCAAGGTCGGTGTGGCTGGACCGGGCGGGCCATGAGGCGCTCGCACGAAGCGCAGCACCCGCCCAGGGGCGATGACGCTGGTAGCGTTACCGGAAACTCGCGTTGATCCGGTCGAGCGCCTCGGAGCCGGGGCAGAGTTCGGTTTCGCCCAGCGCGTTCAGCGGCGTCTCCACGGTGTCGAGGATCTCGTGGCAATCGCTGGCATCCGGATCGACGTACAGGAGCCCGGTCACCACCTCCCCCTCCTGCTGCGCCTCGAGCACGTGCTCCAAGGCGTGGGCGCGGTTGTGGGGATCGTAGCTGGTGTCGAGCTTGCGCAGCCGCAACTGCGAGCCGTCGGGCATGTGCACCGTCTCCACCTCGCCGGGGGCGTAGTCGGCGGTGATTTCCTCGCCCGCGGCGATGAAGTCCGCGGTGACGACGCTCGCGCCGCGCGTACGGAGGTAGTCGTAGCTCTTGGTGGAACCGTTGTGGTTGTTGAACGCCACGCAGGGGGAGATGACGTCGATGAAGGCGAAGCCGCGGTGCAGGAGCCCCGCCTTGATGAGCGGTACGAGCTGCGTCTTGTCGCCGGAGAAGCTGCGCGCCACGAAGCTCGCGCCGATCTGCAGCGCCATCGACACGAGGTCGATCGGCTCGTACAGATTGGGCACGCCCTTCTTGCTGGTGGAGCCCTTGTCGTTGGTCGCGGAGAACTGGCCCTTCGTCAGGCCGTAGGTGCCGTTGTTGTCCACGATGTAGAGCATGTTGATGCGGCGCCGCACGATGTGCGCGAACTGCCCGATGCCGATGGAGGCGGAGTCGCCGTCGCCGGACACGCCGATGCAGTAGAGCTCGCGATTGGCCAGGTTGGCCCCGGTGGCGACCGACGGCATGCGGCCGTGCACCGAGTTGAAACCGTGCGAGTTGCCGAGGAAGTAGCTCGGCGTCTTGGAGGAGCAGCCGATGCCGGAGACCTTGGCGAACTGGTGCGGCGGGATCGACAGTTCCGCGCATGCTTGCACGATCGCGGCGCTGACGGAGTCGTGACCGCAGCCGGCGCATAGCGTGGAAACGAGGCCCTCGTAGTCCCTCCGCGTCAGCCCGACCTCGTTGGTCGGCAGCAGCGGGTGGTGGACGCGGGGCTTGGCGACGAACGTCATGGTCCGGTCCCCTCGATCGGCTGCGTTGTCTTGCGGGCGCTCATGCGGCCGAGTCTCCGCCCGGGTCGCCCCGGCCGATGGCCGTCTGCACGGACGGAGTGCCCCCCCGCGTTCCGCGGCCGACGGCCCAGAGCCTCGGCAGCCGCATCTTCTCGTAGTGGTCGAGCACGCTCTCCTGGATGATGTCCGCCGAGATGGACATGCCGCCGTAGTACAGCACCGGCACGATCTTCGCCGCGTCGACGCCGGTCTCGTTGACGAGCAGCGTTTTCATCTGCGCGTCGCGGTTCTGTTCCACCAGGAAGACGAACTCGTGCCGGTAAAGGAACTCGGTGACTTCCTGGCTGAAGGGGAAGCCGCGGATGCGCATCGCATCGAGCTGCACGCCATCGTCGGCCAGGCGCTCCAGCGCCTCGCCCATCGGCATGGCCGTGCTGCCGTAGAACACGATGCCGGCGCGGTGGCCGTGGCCCGAGATCTCCGGGGCCGGCACGAGGGACGCGGCCGTCCGCCACTTGACGAGCAGCCGGTCCATGTTCTCGGTGTAGGCCTCGGGGGCCTCGGTGTAGCGCGCGTACGCGTCGCGTGACGTGCCGCGGGTGAAGAACGCGCCCTTCGTCGGGTGCGTGCCCGGGAGCGTGCGGTAGCCGATGCCGTCGCCGTCCACGTCGACGTAGCGGCCGTAGTCCTCGATGGCGTCGAGGTCCTCCCTCGAGAGGACCTTGCCGCGATCGTACCGGCGCTCGTCGTCCCACGTCAGCGGCTCGGACAGGTTGTCGTTCATGCCGACTTCGAGGTCGGAAAGGACGATGACCGGCGTCTGCAGCCGGTCCGCGAGGTCCATGGCGTCCGCCGCGAAGTCGAAGCACTCCTTCGGCGTGGACGGGAACATCAGCGGGTGCTTCGTGTCGCCGTGGGAGGCGTACGCGGCCAGCAGGACATCGCCCTGCTGCGTGCGGGTCGGCATGCCCGTGGACGGCCCCGCGCGCTGGATGTCGAACAGCACGGCGGGAATCTCCGCGAAATAGGCGAGCCCGAGGAACTCCGACATCAGGGACAGTCCCGGACCGCTCGTTGCCGTGAACGCGCGCGCCCCGTTCCAGCCCGCGCCGATGACGATGCCGATGGCGGACAGCTCGTCCTCCGCCTGCAGTACCGCGAACTTGCGCTGGCCCGTGTCCGTCTCCGTGCGCAGCTGGCCGGCGTGCTTCTCGAAGGCCTCGGCCATCGAGGTCGACGGCGTGATCGGATACCACGCGCAGATCGTCGCTCCCCCGTAGATGGCGCCGAGCGCCGCCGCCGTGTTGCCGTCGATCATGATGCTGTCGCCGAGCCCGGCCGTGCGGCGGAGCTGAATCGGCAGCGGGCAGTCGAGGTACTCGCGCGCGTAGCCCCTGCCGATCTCGAGGGCGTGGATGTTCGGCGCGATGAGTTCGTCCTTGCCGCGGTACTGCGTCGAGACCATGCCCGTGATGACCTCGAAGTCGATGTTGAGCAACGCGGACAGGGCGCCGAGATAGACGATGTTCTTGAACAGCTTGCGCTGCTTAGGATCGGCGAACTCCGGCAGGAGGAGCTTCGCGATCGGGATGCCGATCTCCGTGATGTCGGCGCGGAACAGCCGCCGGTCGAGCCCCTTGGAGTTGTCGTACAGCAGGAAGCCGCCCGGGACCACGGAAGCGACGTCCTCCCGGTACGTCTCGGCGTTCATGGCCACCATGAGGTCCACGCCCTCGCGGCGGCCGTGGTGGTGGTCCTCCGAGACCCGCACCTCGAACCAGGTCGGCAACCCCTCGATGTTCGACGGGAAGATGTTGCGCGTCGCGATCGGGACGCCCATGCGGAAGAGCGCCTTGGCGAACATGCCGTTCGCGCTCGCGGAGCCCGAACCGTTCACGTTCGCGAAGCGGATGACAAAATCGTTGTAGGTCGTCATCCGACGGTCATCCCGCATACGTCCCGAGCTGCGGAATGTGCACCACCGACTTCTGCATGTCCCATGCCGCCGTCGGGCAGCGTTCCGCGCACAATCCGCAATGCAGGCAGACGTCCTCGTCCTTCACCATCACGCGGCCCGTCGGCAGCGTCTCGGAGACGTACAGGTCCTGCTCGGCGTTGTCGGCGGGGGCCGTGAGGCGTTCGCGCAGGTCCGTCTCCTCGCCGTTCGAGGTGAAGGTGATGCAGTCCATCGGGCAGATGTCCACGCAGGCGTCGCACTCGATGCACAGGCCTTCGGTGAACACGGTCTGCACGTCGCAGTTCAGGCAGCGCTGGGCCTCCTTGAAGCCGAGCGCGCGGTCGAAGCCGAGTTCGACCTCAACCTTGATGTTGCCGAGCGCGCGCCGTTTCTCCGCGTGCGGCACGATGAAGCGCTTGGCGGGATCGTGCTCGGCGTCGTAGCTCCACTCGTGCATGCCCATCTTCTGGCTGATGAGATTCACGCCCTCCGGGGGACGGTCCGCTTTCAGGTCCTTGCCCTGGCACAGGAGGTGAATGGAGATGGCCGCCTGGTGCGCGTGCGCGGACGCCCAGATGATGTTCTCCGGGCCGAAGGCCGAGTCGCCGCCGAAGAACACCTTGGGGTGCGTGGACTGCATCGTTACCTCGTCGAGCACGGGGCAGTCCCACTTGTCGAACTCGATGCCGATGTCCCGTTCGATCCACGGGCAG
>JAPPHP010000069.1 GCA_028821035.1 Gammaproteobacteria bacterium
ATCCAGCAACTGGCCGCCGACTGGAGCATCGAGACCGCCCGCGTCCGGTCCGACCCGCTCGCCGACTTCGACTCGCTGGCCGCCTTCATCCCCCGGATGGACCAACTCAAGCAGGTGCTCCTCGCCACGATCCGGGGGATTCCGGACATCCCGAACCGGCTGGCCAACGACGTCAGCGCCTACGTGAACGCGGTGGAAGCCCGCGAGGAGCGGATCGAGCGCTTCAAGACGGGGTACGCGATCATCCGCAACTCCGCGCGCTACCTCCCGCTCGCCGCGTCCAACATCGTGCAGTCGACGAACGTGGACGCCGACCTGTCCCGCGAGGTGTCCGCGCTCACCAACGACATCAACGGCTACCTGACGGCGCCGAGCGACGCTGTCAAGGGTCGCCTCACCGTGGCGCTCGAGCGACTGGCCGACCAGGCGGAGGACCTGCAGCCGCCTCTGCCCGACCACGTCGCGAACTTCATCGCGCACGCGGACGTGCTGCTCGCCCAGCAGGCGCCGACCGGCGAACTCTTCTCCCAGGCAACCTCCAGCGAGATCTCCGACCTGTCGGCGCAACTCGTCGAGGACCTGGGTTTCGAGCTCACGAGGAAGAACCAGCTCAGCTCCTACTACGTGAACGGCATGCTCGGCGCCGCCGGCGTCCTGTTGCTGGTCTGGATTGTGGCCGGCGCGATCCGTCTGCGCGCCGCCTCGGCGCCGGCGCCCAGTGCTTCGACCGAGGTGCTTGCCGCGGGCCAGGCGGCCGAACGTGACGCCACAACCCCGTCTGGCGATGCGACGCACGCGGCCTCCGGGGACGCATGGGCCGCGACGAAGCTCCTGATGTCGCACCGGATCCTGGCCGACAGCGTCGCGTCCCGGCTTGCGGAAACCGCACGGGAGATCAGCGAGTCGCTCGAGACCCTGCGCGAGGTACGCGGCGACTTCAACGGCGCGCGCGCCGCCAACGGCGATACCCTGCAGCCCGTGGTGGAACAGGGGGCGCAGACGCTGTCCCAGGTGCGGGAGCGGATCGGGGCGATCACGGACATGGCCGATCGCCTGTCGGCGTTCTCGAAGGGGCAGAGCGACGTCAGCTACACGCTGCTGGACCTCAACGACTGCGTCCGCGAAGTGGTCGACGACACCCGTGCCGAGACCGGCGCCGAGGTCACGGTCGAGAAGGGCGCCGTCCCCGAGATCTTCGCCTCGAAGGCGGAGATCTGCCTGATGCTTGAGAAGGTCGTCGAGAACTCGCTGCAGGCGATCGCCGACTCGGACAGGGCGCAGGGCGAGCTCCGGATCTCGACCGGCGCGGACGCGGACCGGGCCTCCGTCACGATCATCGACAACGGCGTCGGCATGACACCCCAGACGCGGGCGCGGATGTTCGACCCGTTCTTCGCCGAGCAGGAGAACCGCACCGGCGTCGGCCTGATCTCCACCAGCCACCTCGTCGGCAAATACGGGGGCACGATCTCGGTCAGTTCCATGCCCGGCGGCGGGACGGTCACCCGCATCCAGTTGCCGGGCATGGCGGACCGCTGATCGATGTCGCCCATGCTCGCGAAGCTGCGCAGGGACGCTCGCTCCCGAACCATGGCCACCCACCGCAGCCGGGTCCTCGGCAAGGTCGGCCTGTGGAGCCTGCTGGTCCTGGCCGGGGCCCTGGCTCTGGTAGTGACCCTCGCCATGCAGGTGCAGGGCCAACTGCAGGAGCCCGCCATCGTCGACGCCTGCCACGGAGAGGATGCCGACGGCGCCGGACACGCCGTTTTCCTGATCGACCTGCAGAAACCGCTCGCGCCTGCCCACGCGAAGCTGCCCGGCAGGCTCTTGAGCGACGTCACCCTCGATCTCGCCGCCCACACCGAGCTCGGGGTCTACGCACTCGCGGACTACGCCGAGGCGCCCCGCATGCTGCTCGGGCGCCTTTGTAAGCCATACGGTAACGGGGACCTGGCGGTCGGTACCGCGAAGGACCAGGACGCGACGACGCGCGACTGCGACGACCTGCCGGCACAGATCCCGTCGTCCGTACGCGACAGCGCCAAACGTTTCTGCGCGGAGCGCGACGCACTGGCCGGCCGCATCGACGCCCTCGCCGCCCAGGCACGCAACGCCTCCGTCGACAACGCCTACCTCGTCGAGGCGCTCGAGGACACCCTGCGGGATTTCGAGCAGGTTGCCGGGCCGAAGTCGCTGTACGTCTTCTCCGACATGATGCAGCACGCCGAGTGGTTCTCCCACCTGGACACGCCCTGGAGGGACTGGGACATCGAGGCGTTCTCGGCGCTGCGGGAGTCCCGTGCATCGCTGGCCGGCGCGAGCCCGGATCAGACCGGCGGGTTCGATGCGACCATCTTCTACCTCGCCCGCCAGGACGTGACCGAACACCCCCGGCAAAGGCTGGTCCACCGCCAGTTCTGGGAAGCGTACCTGGCGCCGTCCGAGACCGTCTTCGAGGACCAGGCCCCCGTGCTGCAGTACGCCGGCGTGCCGCTCATGGATGTCCCGACGGAGGCCGAACTGGTCGCGCAGGAGCGTGAGCGTGTCCGCTACGAGCGTGCCGAACTGGCACGCATGCGCGCCGACCTGGAGCGTAGCCGGCGAGACCTCGACGCCGGCCTCGAGCGGCTTGCGGAGGACCAGCAGCGGTGGCGCGAACGCGAGTCCGAGTTGCGCCGCGACCGGGAACGGCTGCGCGAACAGGAAACGGCGCTGGCCTCCGAGCGGGAACGCCTCGCCACCCCGGCGACTTCTTCGCTCGCTGCCGAGGAACCTCGCGGCCCGGTCAATACCGGCGGCGGTTCCTGATCCGCGGGAGGCGGGTCAGGCAGCGTTCAGCGCCGCCACGTCCGGCTGCGTCAGATATCGCTCCGGAACCGGGAACCGGAACACCCGCGCGGCGTTCAGGCCGAGGATCTTCGCCCGCTCGCCGTCGGTGAG
>JAPPHP010000358.1 GCA_028821035.1 Gammaproteobacteria bacterium
CCCCCCCCCCCCCCCCCCCCCCCGGCGCGCCCCCCCCCCCCCCCCCCCCCCCCCAAAGAAGACCCAGCGCCCGCCAGGGCGACGGCTTCGGTGGCGCTAGCTCGCGGAGCGTACCGCCGCCCGTCAGATCGCCGCCGGGACCTCGTGATGCGGCACGACGCGCCCGAGCCCGGCCTCCATCAGTTCCGCGCGCAGGAGGTCGCGGATGTCGTGCGCGTCGACCATGCGCAGCGCCTTCGCGAGGATGCGGCGGCAGTCCCGCAGGGACACCTGCCGGATGACCCACTTGACCTTCGGCAGGTGCGTCGCGTTCATCGACAGCACGTCGTAGCCCATCGCCACGCACAGCACGGCCCCCTCCGGCGTCCCGGCGAGTTCCCCGCAGATGCCGATGCCCTTGCCCTCAGCGTGGGCCGCCTTCGCCACCTCGCGCATCGCGTGCAGGACGGCCGGGTGGATCTCCCAGTAGAGCTGGGCGACGTGCGCGTTGTTGCGGTCCACCGCCAGCATGTACTGGGTGAGGTCGTTCGAGCCGACCGCGAGGAAGTCCACCAGCCGCGCGATCTGCCGCGCCTGGTAGACCGCCGACGGCACCTCGATCATCACGCCAACCTGCGGTCGCTTGACGTCGTAGCCCTCCTCCACGACCTCGCGGTGCGCGCGCTCGACCAGGGCGACCGCTTCGCGCACCTCGAACAGGCTGCTGACCATCGGCAGCATGATGCGCAGGATTCCCTCGAGGCCCGCGTTGGCCTTCACCATCGCGCGGACCTGCGAGATGAAGATCTCCGGATGGTCCAGGGTGACGCGGATGCCCCGCCAGCCCAGGAAGGGGTTGTCCTCCGAGATGGGGAAGTACGAGAGCGCCTTGTCCCCACCGATGTCCAGGGTCCGCATCGTCACCGGGCGCGGCTCGAACGCCGCCATGTGCTCCCGGTAGATCGCGCGCTGCTCCTCTTCGGTCGGAAAGCGGTCCTCCGTCATGAACGGCACCTCGGTCCGGAACAGCCCGATCCCCTCGGCGCCCCGGTCGAGGGAGCGCGTGATCTCGCCGACGAGGCCGATGTTGACCCACAGCGCGATGCGCTGGCCGTCGCGGGTCACGCACGGCAGGTCCCGCAACTCCTCGAGTTCCTCCGCGAACTCCCGTTCTTCCTCCATGAGCGCCGTGTAGTGGTCAACGACGGGGCGTGAAGGGTTCGCGACCACGGATCCGTAAAAGCCGTCCACGATGAGCTGGCGGTTCTCGACGCCATAGAGGGAGACGTCGACGGCGCCCATCACCGCGGGGATGTCCAGTGCGCGCGCCAGGATCGCCACGTGCGAGTTGCTCGACCCCCGGAGCGACACGATGCCCCGCAGCCGCTCCGTGGGAATCTCGCCGAGCAGCGCCGCCGAGAGCTCGTCGCCGACGAGGATGGTGTCGTCCGGAAACCGCGTCCTCTTGCGCCGCAGATCCTGCAGGTACGCCAGCACGCGCTGGCCGAGTTCGCGCACGTCCGCGGCGCGCTCCCGGAGATACGAGTCCTCCATCCGTTCGAAGGCCCGCGTATGCTCCAGGATGACCTGCCGCAGGGCGCCCTGCGCCCACTGCCCGCGCCGGATCCGCTCGCGTACCTCCTCGGCGAGCGCGTCGTCGTCGAGCATGTGCAGGTACGCGTCAAAGAGCGCCCGCTCCTCGGGCGCGAGCGTCGCCTCCAGCTTCCGGCCCACGTCGTCGATGTCGCGCCGCACCTGCGCGATCGCCCGGTCGAACAGCACCAGTTCGACCGTGATGTTCTCCGCCTCCCGGTCCGGGACCCTCTCGAGGTTGGCGGCCGGATGCACCACCACCGCCGTACCGATCCCGATGCCCGGGGAGCCGGCGATGCCCGTGAAGCGGGTGTCCTGCGGCCCGGTCAGGCGTTCGGAGAGTTCGCGGATGTCTCCCGACGCCTCCGCGTGCGCCACGACCGCGGCAAGTTGCGCGGAGAGGGTGACGAGGAAGGCCTCTTCCTCGTCGTCGAACCTGCGGCTCTCCCGCTGGCGCACGACCAGCACGCCGAGGACCCGGCGGTGGTGGATGATCGGTACGCCGAGAAACGCGTGGAAGGCTTCGTCGCCGAGTTCCGGCAGATACACGAAGTTCGGGTGCTCCGGCGCGTCGTCCAGGTTGATCGGTTCGGCCCGCTCCGCGACGAGCCCGACCAGGCCCTCGCCCGGCGAGATGACCACCCGCCCGACGGCATCCGATGGAGCGCCCACGCTCGCGGCGAAGTGGAAGTCACCGGTCTCCCGGTTGACCACGTAGACCGAGCAGACCTCCGTGCCCAGCGTCGTACGCACGCGCGAGACGATGGTGTCGAGCGCCGCCTTGAAACTCGGGGCCGCGCCCACGTCCTGGACGATCTGGCGGAGGTCCTGCAGCACCGTCAGTACTCCTCGTCCACCACGAGCGACGGCGCGAGTTGCCGGAGCGCCCGCCGGTAGACGTCCCGCTTGAAGGCGACGACCTTGCCGACCGGGTACCAGTAGCTCACCCAGCGCCAGGCGTCGAACTCCGGCTTGCCGGAAACGTCCACGCTGACGTGCGCGTCGTCGGCCAGCAGCCGGAGCAGGAACCACTTCTGCTTCTGGCCCTTGAAACGGGGGCTCGAGTCATGCCGCCGCAGGCGCTTCGGGAGCCGGTACCGCAGCCATCCCCGGGTGCAGCCCAGGATCTCGACCCGCTCCTTCGTCAGCCCGATCTCCTCGTACAGTTCGCGGAAGAGCGCCTGGCGCGGAGACTCGCGCGGCTGGATGCCGCCCTGCGGGAACTGCCACGCATCGTGCCCGCCGACGCGCCGCGCCCACAGTACCTGGCCCCTGTCGTTCGCCAGCACGATCCCGACGTTGGGCCGATATCCGTCCGCATCAATTCTGTCGCGCATG
>JAPPHP010000427.1 GCA_028821035.1 Gammaproteobacteria bacterium
TCGTCCCGGGCCGTGTCGAACTGGCGTTGCATGTCGGCCTTCAGGTCGTCGAACTCACGTTGCGTGCCGGCCTTCAGGTCGTCGAACTGCCGCCGCGTGTCGGCTTTCTGTTCGTCGAACCGCCGATCCAGCCGCCGCACGAACCAGCCGGCGAGCCCGCCGAACACGAGCGCCAGGCTGGTGGTGCTGGCGACCACGGCGGTCACGAGTTGGAGAAGGGGTTCCATCGGTTGCGCGGATTCGGCGGACATCTTCGCGTCGGATTCGAAGGTGATTTTAGCGGGTGTTGGCGGGCGCGGAAGGGCGGTTTGCCCCGGTGTCGTGTCAGCTATCGGCTGTGATTCGTGTGCGAGATTGCCGATACTCGGGCGCTTTCCAGCGGCGGATGGGCGCACATGTCGGACAACAACTACGAGCAGATCCGGTTTCGCACGGAGGGCAACGTCGCCGTTGTGACCCTCAATCGCCCGGAACGCCTGAACGCGTGGACAGCCGTGATGAACCGGGAGCTCATGGGCGCCATCGAGCGCTGCAACGGCGACGCGGCCATCGGGGCGATCGTGGTCACAGGCGCGGGACGCGGGTTCTGCGCCGGGGCGGACATCCGCGACAACTTCAAGTCCCGGATGGATGGCGAGGAGGGGGAGCCGGTCGGCGACTGGATCGGGCTCGTCCGGAGTTCGAAGCCGATCGTGGCGGCGGTGAACGGACCGAGCGTGGGCGTCGGCGCCACCATGATCCTGCCGATGGACGTCATCGTCGCCTCCGAGGACGCGAAGTTCGCGATGGCGTTCGTCAGGATGGGCCTGACGCCGGAACTCGCGAGTTCCCACTTTCTCGTGCAGCGCATGGGGTTCGGCCGGGCGAGCGAGATGTGTCTCTCCGGCCGGCTCTACTCCGGGCGGGAGGCCTTCGAGATGGGCCTGGCGGACCGGTTGACGGCGCCCGACGCGCTGATGGAGACCGCGCTCGAGGTGGCGTCCGCGATGGCGGCCAACCCCGGGCCGCAGCTCCGCTGGATCAAGCAGCTCCTGACCGAGAACGGCGCCGAGACCGACATCACGGCCGTGCAGCAGCGGGAGATCGAGGCCCTGCACCGCGCCTATGAGAGCCGCGAGCACAAGGAGGCAGTGAGCGCGTTCCTCGAGAAACGGGCGCCGAAGTTCAGTTGATCCCGAGTCAGAGCGCCCCGTCCGGCGCGCCCTCCGGCGCGACGTCGGGTGCGTCCTCCAGAGCGCCCTCGGGCGCTGCGTCCTCGCGTCCCACGAACGGCGGCGTCTCCGCGATCGCGTAGGGGCGCAGCAGCGTGCGGTTCAGGTACTGGCGGTGCTGCGTGACGGGCTCGATCGCCTCGCGCCGCAACTGTTCGACGCCGGGGTAGAGGGCGACGCTGTCGAGGGGCCGGAAGATCTCGCCGACGGGCCGGAGCCCGCTGAACGCGCAGCGGGTCTCCCAGGTGCCGCGATGGAAGGCCTCGACGTCGATGTCCTCGATCTCGGCCCACCAGCCGAACTCCTCGGGCTCGCCGGACGCGAACAGCACGATCAGCGTTTCGTCGCGCGACCGCGCCCGGGCCAGCAGTTCCGCCGCCAGATACCACGGGTGGGTGTCCTTGTACGCGCCCGCGCCGCCGTTGGCGCGGACGTTCTCGATGGCCTTCTCCGTGACCGGGGCGCAGAGGCAGTAGGGGGCGGGGCGCATGGCCCCATAGATACTCCATAGCGCGCGCCCGCGCCAGCGGCTGCCGGACCTGTGCCTCCTTCGCTGTATGCATGTACAGACAACGGCTATAATCCGGGGTCATGTCATGCAGCCATGGGTGAACTGCGCCGTGGCAAGTCCTTCCACGGGGGCTAACGGCGTGAGCGGGGCGCCCCGCCTGGTGGCCACGGAACCGCCGCCGGACCACTACTACGCGGACAACCTGCTGCGCTTGATCGACAGCGTGCACCGCCAGTACGACGACCTGCTCACGCCCGACGAGCGGGCATTCGGGGCGGCGGTCGCGGGCCTGTCCGAAGGAGCGCAACGGCTCTTCGCCCGGCTCATCGGGCGCAAGGGGCCGGTCGTGCGCGTGGACACGCTCGCGTACCGCGAAGTCCCCCGGTGCGACGAGGCGCTGGCGGAACTGGTCGGGGCGGGCCTGGTTCTCGCGTGTCCCGAGGTGCCCGTCGAGGCGCTCCTCGCCCGCGGCCGGCGCGCGGAACTCGAGCGCTGGTATCCGGTCGAGCCTCCGGCGGGCCGGAAAGACGCCCTGGTCGAGGCGATCCTGGAGCGCTATCCGGAGGCGGTCGGGCGCTCGCGGTTCGCATGGCACTGCCCCTGGGTGGCGCTGGCCGCCCCGGAGCGCCTCGAACTGTACCGACTGCTCTTCTTCGGCGACCGCCGGTCCGACCTCGCGGCCTTCGTCGTGCGCGATCTCGGCATCGTCCGGTACGAGAACTATCCACTGTGCCGGGAGCGGCGCCTCTTTCCGGACCGCGCGTCCCTCGACGCCTGGGTCGCGCTGGCGCGGATCGGCGACTACGTCGAGGAACTGGGGGCGGCGCCGCAGGCCGAGGTGGCGGCGCTCGTCCTGGAGGCCCTCTGGCACCCGGCGCGTCGCCGGTTGCTCGAGTACCGGCGCAGCCGCATCCTCAACCGCCTCGCCCGTCGCCTCGAGCGCGCCGGCGCCCTCGACGAGGCGCTCTCGTGCTACGCGCGTTCCACGGCGTCGCGGGCGCGCGAGCGGACCGCCCGAATCCTGAAGCGCCTTGGGGACGACACTGGCCTGGAGGAGCTGCGCGCCGCCATGTGCGAGCGGCCGCGGTCCGCCCTCGAACGCGACTTCGCCGAGCGCTTCGGCGCGCCCCGCACGGCGCCGCAGTACCCGATCGCCGACTTCGCCTGGGACCCGTCCTACGC
>JAPPHP010000236.1 GCA_028821035.1 Gammaproteobacteria bacterium
GCTGCGGGGGACGTCCCCGTGCAAGTGGGCGGCGGCGTGCGGACCGCCGAATCGATCGAACGCTACCTGGACGCCGGCGTCAGCCAGGTAATCGTGGGAACCCGCGCCATCGAGGATCCCCCGTTCCTGGCCGCCATGGCGCAGCGCTTCCCGGGACGCGTGATCCTGGGCCTCGACGCCCGTGCGGGGCGCGCGGCCACGGCCGGCTGGGACGAGACCAGCGAAACCGGCGCCGTGGACTTCGCCGCCAGCGTCGCGGACCTGCCGCTCTTCGCCATCGTGTTCACGGACATCGAGCGCGACGGCATGCTCACCGGCGTCAACGCCGAGGCGACCGCCGCCGTGGCGGCCGCGGGCGGGGTGCCCGTCATCGCCTCGGGCGGCGTCCGCGACCTGGACGACATCCGTCGCCTGAAAGGCCTCGGCATCGGCGAAGACGAGTTGCTCGGAGTGATTGCCGGGTCCTCGCTGTACGAAGGAACGCTCGACCTCGAGGCCGCACAAGCGCTGCTGGACCCGTAAGGCACACGGCTTTGTGCCGTCCCGTTGCGGCCGCCTGCACGATCCGTACTCGCAAGCGCCGGGCTTCGCGAATGGCATGCCGCGCAAGGAAACATGGCCCTAATCAAAACGGGCGTAGGCCAAGGTTCTCGGTGGCGGCATCCTCCGCCGCGAAACATCGCCCTTATCGAAATCCGTGTCGGGCGTTGAGCCTGCTGACGACCGACGCCGTTCCCGTGGCCGCGTCTCCGCCGACGCCTTGCCTGCAACCGAACCGGCGAGCCGAAGGGCCGAGTTTGATAAGGGCGATGTTCTGTGTTGGGGGGAGGGGCGCAGCGCCGGACGGCTGGCGAACAAGGGGAGAAACCCCGCCGGCTGCTGGGGGGAGGGGGTGCAACCGGCGGGGGCCCATCCTTGCGGATGGGTGGGAGCTTCGCTAGCGCGACACTCCCGCGGAGCGGTGCTCCTGGTCCGTCAGTGGACCTTGACCTCGATCTCGCGCGGCTTCGCCTTCTCGCGCTTGCCGACGGTGATCGAGAACACGCCGCGATCGGCGCTCGCGGCGATCGCTTCCTCGTCGGCGTCTTCCGGCAGGCGGAAGTTGCGCGTGAACTTGCCGAAGCGGCGTTCCGTGCGATGGACCTTCTCGGACTCGTGCGCGCGCTCGTACTTGCGCTCGCCCGTGACGGTCAGGACGCCGTCCTTGAACGTGACGCTCACGTCCTCCGGCGACATCGCCGGCAGTTCCACGTCGACGCGGTAGGAGTCGTCGAACTCCCGCACGTCCACGGGCGGCAGCCAGTCGTTGTAGCTCTCGCCGAGGAAGCCTCGCGCGAAGAGGTCATCGAACTCCCGGATGGGATTCCAGCGCATCAGGGTCATCTCAGTGCTCCGTTGCAGTCTTCGATGACCCTTAACGTGTGGCCGCCCGGAGCGTTTCAAAGGCCTTGAAATCGCCCGGGAAATCCCCACGCGGGCATTTTTTTTACGGCGGGTCCTCGTTGAACATCGAGGTCCGCCCTCCGTCCACCACCAGGTCGTGGCAGTTGACGAAGCGCCCCTCGTCGCTCGCGAGGTACAGGGCCGCCGTCGCGATGTCGCGGTCGAGGCCCGACACCTTCAGGGGCGTCGCCCGCGCCAGGTTGCGTTGCAGCTTCTCGAGCTTGCGGGCGTTCTCCTCGTCCGGCAGCGTGTTCGCGCGCTCGGAGCCGCCCCAGAAGATGGGCGTCGCGATG
Source organism: Gammaproteobacteria bacterium (assembly GCA_028821035.1). Taxonomy (GTDB): domain Bacteria; phylum Pseudomonadota; class Gammaproteobacteria; order Pseudomonadales; family Azotimanducaceae; genus VXNE01. The sequence continues at coordinate 1,737 of JAPPHP010000236.1, forward strand.
GCGCCGGGCGAGATCACGTTGACGCGGATGCCCTTCGGTCCGAGTTCCACGCCGGCGAGTTTCGAGTAGTGGGTGAGGGCGGCCTTCACGGCGGAGTAGAGGATGTTGCCCTGCAGGTGGCGTATCGCCGCGACGCTGGAGTTGTTGATGATCGAGCCGCCGCCGCTCGCGAGCATGTGCGGAACGGCGTAGCGCATGCCGAGCACGCAGCTCGTGAAGAGCAGGCGGAAGCCGTAGTCGACGTTCCCGCCGGTGATGTCGAGGACGGTGCCCGCGGTCGGCCCGCCGGCGTTGTTGAACAGCACGTCGAGGCGGCCGAAGCGCTCCGCGGTGTCGTCGATGACGCGGCGGATGTCCTCCTCGACCAGGACGTCCTGGCGCTCATAGGTGACCCGCTCGCCCAGTCGGTCGGCCAACGCCTGGCCCTTCTCTTCGGAGCGGCCGGCGATGACGACGGTGGCCCCCTCGTCCGCGAACAGCTCCGCGGTGGCAGCGCCGATCCCGCTCGTTCCCCCGGTGATGATGGCGACCTTGTCCTGCAGGCGGTTGCCCATGGATGCTCCCCGTGCGCAGTGCGAAACGCGGGACTATAACCCGCGCCTCGGTCTCATGGACGGCGGCTCAGAGACCGACCGCGCGCCCCGCCCCGCGCGGGTCGGAGACGCCGAGCAGCTCGCCGTCCCGGCGCATCACGGAGTTCGCGTCGCCGATGCCGCGGCCCCAGCGGATCGTGTCGATGTGCTGGTGCCCCATCGCCTTGAGGGCGGCCACCGTGTCCGGAGAGAACCCGAACGGCTCCACCATCACGCGGTCCGGCTTCCACTGGTGATGGAAGCGGGGCTTGCCGACGGCGTCGGAGAGGTCCATCCCGTGGTCGACGATGTTCATGACGACCTGCAGGACCGTGGTGATGATGGTACTGCCCCCGGGAGAGCCGGTGACCAGCAGCGGTTCGCCGTCGCGCAGCACGATGGTCGGAGTCATCGAGCTCAGCATGCGTTTGCCCGGGGCGACGGCGTTCGCTTCGTCGCCCAGCAGTCCATAGGCGTTGGGCGTATTCGGCTTGATCGCGAAGTCGTCCATCTCGTTGTTGAGCAGGAAACCGGCGCCCGGCACGACGATCTTGGCGCCGTAGCTCAGGTTGAGCGTCGTCGTGT
>JAPPHP010000306.1 GCA_028821035.1 Gammaproteobacteria bacterium
TCGAGGCGCAGGCGCGCGAGGTCCGGGCCGTCAAGAAGTACGAGAGCGGCATCATTCGCGACCCGATCACGATCGCGCCCGACCGCACCGTGCGGGAACTCCTCGAGCTGACGATGGAGCACCGGATCTCCGGTGTCCCGGTCGTGCGCGGCGACGAACTCGTCGGCATCGTCACGAGCCGCGACATCCGCTTCGAGCAGCGCCTCGATGCGCGGATCTTCGAGGTGATGACGCCGAAGGAACGGCTGGTCACGGCCCCGGAGGGCGCGACCTTCACGGAGATCACCGACCTGCTGCATCGTCACCGCATCGAGAAGGTGCTGATCACGGACGAGGACTTTCGGCTCACGGGCATGGTTACGGTGAAGGACATCACGAAGGCCCAGCAGTTCCCGAACGCCTGCAAGGACGACCAGGGCCAGTTGCGGGTCGGCGCGAGCGTGGGTACGAGCGAAGACACGGACGACCGCGTGGCCGCGCTGGTCGAGGCGGGGGTCGACGTGATCGTCGTGGACACGGCGCACGGCCACTCGCGGCGCGTGCTCGACCGCATCAGCTGGATCAAGCAGAAGTACCCCGGCATGCCGGTGGTGGGCGGTAACGTCGCGACGCCGGAAGGGGCCGAGGCGCTCATCGACGCGGGTGTCGACGCCATCAAGGTCGGGATCGGGCCGGGCAGCATCTGCACGACGCGGGTGGTCTCGGGCATCGGCGTTCCGCAGATCACCGCGGTGGCGGACGTGTCGCAGAAAGCCTCCGAGTCGGACGTGCCAGTCGTCGCCGACGGCGGCATCCGCTTTTCGGGCGACATCGCCAAGGCGATCGGCGCCGGGGCGAGCGTGGTGATGGTCGGGTCGCTGCTGGCCGGCACCGACGAGGCGCCCGGCGAAGTGGAGCTCTACCAGGGCCGCACCTACAAGTCCTATCGGGGGATGGGCTCTCTGGGCGCCATGGGCGAACGCTTCGGGTCGAGCGATCGGTACTTCCAGGAGCCCGACGGCGACAACGGCAAGCTCGTCCCGGAGGGTATCGAGGGCCGCGTCCCGTACCGGGGCCCGGCGAGTCCGATCGTGCACCAGCTCATGGGCGGGCTCCGCGCGTCCATGGGCTACACCGGGTCCGCGGACATCGAGACCATGCGGACGGGTCCGAAGTTCGTCAAGATTTCCGGCGCGAGTCTCGCGGAAAGCCACGTGCACGACGTCGCGATGACCAAGGAACCGCCGAACTACCCGATGGAGTAGGCCCGACGCGCGACGTGCTCCGCGACCTGGAATTTCTGATGGGGAGGCTCGACTCCTTTGCGTGACGACAGCGCGGCGGCCATCGATGCGCGCGCCGACCGGGCCGTCGCCGACGCACGCGCGCACCGGCTGCTCGTCATCGACTTCGGGTCGCAATACACGCAGCTCATCGCGCGCCGGGTACGCGAGGTCGGGGTCTACTGCGAGATCCATCCGTTCGATGTCCCGGAGGGCTTCGTCGCCGAGTTCGCTCCACGGGGGATCATCCTCTCCGGGGGCCCGGAAACGGTCACGGAAGGCACGACCCCGCGGATTCCCGACCAGGTGTTCGCGGCCGGCGTGCCGGTGCTCGGCATCTGTTACGGCATGCACGCCATGGCCGCCCAGCTCGGCGGAGCGGTGGAGCCTTCTTCGCATCGCGAGTTCGGTCACGCGGAGATCGAGGCCGCGGCCGGTGACGCGCTGTTCGACGGGCTGACGGACGGCGGCCGGTTGCCCGTCTGGATGAGCCACGGGGACAAGGTGACGGTCGTGCCCCCGGGCTTCGCCGTGACCGCCCGGACTGGGAGCGCCCCGGTTGCCGCGATGGCGGATCCCGCAAGACGGCTCTACGGTGTGCAGTTCCACCCGGAGGTCACGCACACGGCCCGGGGTACGGACATCGTGCGACGTTTTGCACGCGAGATATGTGGCTGCGCGGGGTCCTGGACGCCGGGGCATATCGCGGAGGAAGCCGTCGCCGCAGTACGGGCCCAGGTGGGGAACGGCCGGGTGGTGCTCGGACTGTCGGGCGGAGTGGACTCGAGCGTCGCCGCCGCGCTCCTCTCCCGGGCGATCGGGGACCATCTCACCTGCGTCTTCGTCGACAACGGCCTGCTGCGGCTGAACGAACGCGAAGAGGTGGAAGCGGCGTTCGCGCGGGGCGGCAATGCGCTCAACCTCGACCTCGTGACCGTGGACGCCGCCGAGGAGTTCCTGGCCGCCCTCGCGGGCCAGGACGATCCGGAGACGAAGCGGAAGATCATCGGCGCGACCTTCATCGACGTCTTCCAGCGCACCGCGGCACGGCTCGACGACGTGCGCTGGCTCGGCCAGGGGACGATCTACCCCGACGTAATCGAGTCGGCGGCCTCGAAACACGGCAAGGCCCACGTCATCAAGTCGCACCACAACGTCGGCGGGCTCCCCGAGCGGATGCATCTCTCCCTCGTCGAGCCGCTGCGGGACCTGTTCAAGGACGAGGTGCGCCAGGTCGGCATGGCGCTCGGCCTGCCGCGGGAACTGGTCTACCGTCACCCTTTCCCCGGTCCGGGCCTCGCGGTGCGGGTGCTGGGCGAAGTCCGGCGGGAGTACCTGGACGTTCTGCGCCGCGCCGACGCGATCTTCCTCGAGGAGCTGCGGCGCGCGGACTGGTATGACCGGGTTAGCCAGGCGTTCGCCGTCTACCTGCCGGTCGCTTCCGTGGGAGTCGTCGGAGACGCGCGGCGCTACGAACACGTGATCGCGCTGCGGGCGGTCGGGACCACGGACTTCATGACGGCGCGCTGGGCGGAGTTGCCGTACGAACTGTTGGGGCGGGTATCGAGCCGGATCATGAACGAGATCGCCGGCGTCTCGCGGGTGGTCTACGACGTCTCGAGCAAG